>DVLD01000152.1 GCA_018715725.1 Candidatus Aveggerthella excrementigallinarum | reverse complement strand
GAGCTCGTCCCGGTGGGCGAGCCCGATCCCGAGACCGGCGAGTACGCCGAGTTCGAGGAGCGCGACGTCACCCCGAACGACGTGAGCCGCATCGCCGCGCAGAACGCGAAGAGCGTGATCTCCTCCATCGTGCGCGACGCCGGCCGCCAGAGCATTTACGAGGAGTTCTCCAACCGCGTGGGCGACCTCGTGACCGGCACGGTGCTGCAGGGCACGCCCGACTTCACCATCGTGAAGATCCGCGACGGCGTCGAGGCCGAGCTGCCGCACTACGACGTCAAGCGCAACCCGGGCGAGCGCAACGAGCGCCCGGCCGGCGAGCACTACCGCCACAACCAGCGCATCAAGACGCTCATCATCGACGTGCGCGACCCCAGCTCCGACGCGCCCCGCGCGCGCGGCGAGCAAGCCCGCCCGTCCATCGTGGTCTCGCGCACCCATCCGGACCTGATCCGTCGCCTCTTCGAGATCGAGGTGCCGGAGATCTACGACGGCATGGTCGAGATCAAGTCCATCGCCCGCGAGCCCGGCGCCCGCTCCAAGGTCGCCGTCGCCTCCCGCGAGCCGAACCTCGACCCGGTGGGCGCCTGCGTCGGCCCGAAGGGCTCGCGCGTGCGCATGGTCGTCGAGGAGCTTCGCAACGAGCGCGTCGACGTCATCCAGTGGAACGAGGACCCGGCGGTCTACGTGGCCAACGCCCTCTCCCCGGCGAAGGTCACGCGCGTCGACATCGACCTTGACAACCATTACGCCACCGTGGTCGTGCCCGACGACCAGCTTTCGCTGGCCATCGGCAAGGAAGGCCAGAACGCCCGCCTTGCCGCGCGCCTGACTGGCTGGCACATCGACATCAAGTCCGCTTCGTTCATGGGCAACCCGCCGGTGGTGGAGAACGCCCTTATCGACGAGGACGACATCGCCGAGGGCGAAGAGACCTGCGCCTACGTGAGCGAGGACGGCGTGCGCTGCCGCAACCACGCGCGCCCCGGCTCCCGTTACTGCGGCGTCCACGCCGAGGCCGAAGAGGAGTAGGGAAGAGGCCGCCATGCCCGAGAACGTCGCGTCGAAGAAAAAGCAGCGCCGCTGCGTCGCCTGCGGGGCGAGCGCCGACAAGCGCTCGCTGCACCGGATCGTCCGCTCGAAGGACGGCCACGTCGCCTTCGATCCGACGGGAAGGGCCGCGGGACGCGGAGCGTACGTCTGCTCCGAAGCCTGCTTTCAGGCTGCCCGGGCTTCACGGAAACTGGACAGAGCCCTGAAGGCTTCGTTGTCCGCGGATGATTACGAGCGCGTCGCGCAGGGCCTCGCCGCCCAGCGCGCCGAGGAACAGTAGAGGAGTGAGAATGGCCAGCATGCGTGTACATGAGTTGGCGAAAGAATTCGGGATGAGCAGCAAAGAGCTGCTCGACCGCCTGCGCGGGATGAAGATCCCCGCCAAGAGCCATGCGAGCGTTCTCGCGGACGCCTACGTCGAGAAGATCCGCAAGAACCTCGAACCGGAGATCAAGCAGCGTGCTGGCAAGCTGGAGGGCGAGGAGGCTCAGAAGCTCGCCGAAGAGCAGCGCCAGGCCGCTGAGAAGAAGGCGGCGGAAGAGGCCGAGCGCCGCGCCGCCGTGGAGAAGGAGCGCGCCATGCGCGAGGCCGAGCGCGCCAAGCGCGGCGGCTCTCGCCCTGCCGCCGCGCGCGAGCAGCACGCCGGCGAGGGCAACGCCCAGCCGAAGCGTGCCCCGCGCCCCGAGTCGCCGTTCAGCGCGCTCGAGAGCCAGATCCAGAGCGAGAAGGAGCGCGTCGCGCGCGAGGCCGTCGAGGCCAAGCAGCGCGCCCGCGCCGAGGCGCTCGCCCGCGAAGTCGCCAAGAAGCGCGCCGTCGAGGAGCGCCTTGCCGCCGCGCACGGCGGCAAGAAGCAGTCGGCCAAGCCCGCCGAGCAGCCTGCCCCGAAGAAGACCGCCCCGGGCCTGACCCCGCTCACGCGCTCGTCGAACTTCAGCTCGCTGCTCTCCCAGATCGAAAGCGAGCAGTCCCGCCTGCAGCACGAGAAGGAGGCCCGCAAGGCCGCCGCGAAGAGCGGCCCGCGCAAGGGCGGCCCGGTGCAGGGCGGCGGCAAGCGCGCCCAGAAGGCCGCGGCCAAGGGCCACAGCTTCGAGCCCGACGTGCCCGAGCTGACCGGCGGCGCCGCGGGCGAGGACCGCTACGCCCAGATGGCCGTCCAGGCCGAGAAGCTCCAGCGCGACAAGGTGCTCGCCGAGGCGCGCGCCGCGGTCGAGGCCGCCTCGCACGAGACCGGCGCCGGCAAGGGCCGTCGCCAGAAGCGCAAGGAGAAGCGCGAGCAGGAGAAGCGCCAGCGCATGGAGGCTGCGGCTATCGAGAAGGGCATCGACCCGACCCTCGTGCTCGATGACTCCGTCATCGAGATCCCGCAGGGCGCCACGGTCGCCAAGTTCGCCGAGCTCATCGGCGTGCAGCCGAACGACGTCGTCAAGCGCCTGTTCATGCTCGGCCAGGTGCTCACGCTCACGCAGTCCATGTCCGACGAGCTCATCGAGCTCATCGCCGACGACATGAACCGCAAGGTGCGCGTCGTCTCGCCGGAAGAGGAGTTCGCCGTCGTCTACCACGACGCGCCCGAGGACCTCAAGCCCCGCCCGCCGGTGGTCACGGTCATGGGCCACGTCGACCACGGCAAGACGTCCTTGCTCGACGCCATCCGCCACACCGGCGTCGTGGCAAGCGAGGCCGGCGGCATCACGCAGCACATCGGCGCGTCCGTCGTCGACATCAACGGCCGCCAGATCACCTTCATCGACACGCCGGGCCACGAGGCGTTCACCGCCATGCGCGCCCGCGGCGCCCAGGTGACCGACGTCATCGTGCTCGTGGTCGCCGCTGACGACGGCGTCATGCCGCAGACCATCGAGGCGATCAACCACGCGAAGGCCGCCAACGTGCCGATCGTCGTCGCCGTGAACAAGATCGACAAGCCTGGCGCCGACCCGACGCGCGTCCGCCAGGAGCTCGTGGAGTACGGCGTCATCCCCGAGGAATGGGGCGGCCAGAACATGTTCGTCGAGGTGTCCGCGAAAAAGCAGCTGCACATCGACGATTTGCTCGAGACCATCATCTTGCAGGCCGACGTGCTCGAGCTCAAGGCGAACCCCGACGCGCTGGCGTCCGGCTTCGTCATCGAAGCGAACCTCGACAAGGGCCGCGGCCCGGTAGCCACCGTGCTCGTGCAGCGCGGCACGCTGCACCCGGGCGACGCCGTGGTCGCCGGCACGTCGCACGGCCGCGTCCGCGCGCTCGTGAACCCGCGCGGCCAGCACGTCGACGCCGCCGGCCCGGCCGACCCGGTCGAGATTCTCGGTCTGTCGTGCGTGCCCACCGCCGGCGACGAGTTCCGCGTGTTCGAGGACGAGCGCGACGCGCGCAAGCTCGCCGAGGAGCGCGCGCTGCGCGAGCGCCTGGCCGAGCAGGAGAAGAAGGCCCACATGAGCCTCGACGACCTGTTCAACCGCATCGAGGAGGGCAAGCAGACCGACCTCAACCTCATCGTCAAGGCCGACGTCCAAGGCTCCATCGAGGCCCTGCGCGACGCCTTCGACAAGATGGACCAGTCCGAGGTCAAGATCAACATCGTCCACTCGGCCGTCGGCGGCATCACCGAGA
>DVLD01000151.1 GCA_018715725.1 Candidatus Aveggerthella excrementigallinarum | reverse complement strand
CAGAGTATTCTTCCTCGTACAAGAGATCTGATTCGTTGTAATCTGGAGCATTCTCCTCGTTGACAAGCGCCTCTCCCGGCACCTCTTGTCCGCGCGTGTCGATGCTCACGACCGGCAGATGCGAAGCGAACGTTTCTGCGTCGATATTGGTCGAGGAGGCCGCCTCTTGGTCTTCGGCGGACAAGTCGCTCAGCTGTTGGGCCTCGCGGTGCTGATGATAGCGCTCGTACTCCTCGCTACCACCGTTCAACAGCGCAGCGGCCACGCCCACTGCCACCAGGCAGACGGCTGCGAGCGCGGCTATGATTCTCGAGCGCATGGGAGAACGCCCTTAGCTGCCGATTTCGTCGTTCTGGGCGACGATGTTCACGTAGTCGATGCCACCCATGGAGTACAGCTCTTCGGTGATGGGACGCTCCGCTTTGCGCTGGGCGCGGTCGAGCGTGCCCTTCGAGAGCTCGAACATGAACTCCACGGACTCTGGCGCCGTGTTCTTCACGCGCTGCACGGCGCGACCGTGGAAGTACTCGAACACCAGGCTTTCCACCTGCAGCTCCTGCGCGCGAGCGGCGCGAATGACCACGAGCGTGCGCACGTCGTTGCGCACGCGACCAAGCACCAGCATGATGACGAACACCATGGCGCTGCCCACGGCAGCGGCCATGAACTGCGCCACGCCGCAGCAGATGCCCGCAATGATGGCCCAGAAAATGTACGTGGTGTCACGCGCGTCTTTGATGGCGGTACGGAAACGCACGATGGACAGGGCGCCCACCATACCAAGGGACAGCGCGATGTTGTTGCCGATGACCGCCATGACCGTCGCCGTGAGCACGCAGAGCGTGATCAGGTTGATGTTGAACTTCTGCGAGTAGATGGTGCCCGCATGCGAGATCCAGTACGAAAGGAAGATGGCCAAGCCAATGACCGCGGCCACCACCACGCGCAGGAACATGTCCTCCAAGCCCACAACCGAGGTGCTGCCCTGCAGCAGGTTGTACAGTTGTTCTTTCACGCTGCTCTCTCCTCCACAGTGCCCTACCGCCCTCGACGCCCCCATCTTCGTCTCAGGCTGCCGGGCCACACCGCTGCGGCGTTATCGCCGTCAGCGCGCTTTCCTTCCGTTAGAACTGGAACCCCATGCGCACGTACCGCGCCAGGCAGTACTTGCTCACGGACAGCTCGCTTTTGTCAACCGTCCCCAACACGTCCTTGATGTAGCTCAGCAGAAACCCGTTGAACTTCACTTCTAGAACCACGTTGAACGGGTCGAGCACAGGGTACATGCACAAACGCGGGTCGAACACGTCCATGTTCGCCTCGGTCGCCCGGATGTTGCGGTCCAACGTGACACGAATCTTGTTCTCCTTCGCGATGAACGCCGTGCGGTCGTACTCCACGATGCACTTCGGCCGGTATCCGTTGATGCTCATGAACGCGTGCATCTCCGCCGCGAACGGCTCGGGGCGATTGTGCAGCACGCCGAAATCCCCGTCGATGATGCGTTCCGCTTCATGGCGAGAAAGTGGCAAAGACCGCTTCAGTTGGTTGTCGCCCTGCTTCTGCTTGAGCTCGAGCAAGGCGAAGTCCGCCGACGGGTCGTACACGCGGATGCGCACCTTGCGGCGCGGGTCCGTGCCGAAGAGCTTCTCGGCGTAATCACGGTCATGCAGGGTGTCGAAGTACAGCGAGCGCACCGGGTAGCCGAACAGCCCGTTGTGCGGATCGGCCGGCAAGATGGCGCCCACACGCGCTTCCGTCTGCTTGGCGCTCGCGATATTGAGGAGGAACTTCTTCTCTTTGCGCAAGACCTGTCGCACAAGCTCCTCCTTTCAATGCTCGGTTGAGCTTTCACACAATGCGCACGTTTCAAACAGCCGCGAGTCATTGCGGGCAAGCACCTTCGCCCAACGGCTCCAGTGACGACAATCTATTTCGCCAGCTGGACATGCTCCGAGCGCAAATGCGATACAAAGCCTCAATTATTATACAGCGACAATTTGCATCCCTTTTACTGTTGTCACGTCAATATGAACTAATTGCTACTGTATTAGTAATATTATCATATCGCACGGTCATCTCGCTTGAATCACCGCCCAGAATACATGTACGTGCGATTCTGTCCGCCCTCTCCTCCCTTGCGCGCCCTTCCGGCTTGCGCGATACTTCGAACCATCGCACGGTTGACCACAACACCCTGTGCTGCACCGTCGTAATTACGCACAACATAGTGGGTTTTTCTACACTACCCACCATTTGCGCGAAAGGAGGCTTGCCCATGCGTCGCCTGGTCGACTACACGAAAGCGAGCCTCGCTCGACGCCACGGCTTCCTGACGGGCGCGAAGGCGGAGATCCGGCGTGAGAACCTCAACATGGCGTGCTTCGCCAGCTGCATCACCACCGCCCTGCTCGCCGTCTTCCTGCTGGTCACGCCCGCCATCATTCCCGGATGGGAGCCGTCCGTCTACCATTTCGCGTTCCTGCCCGTGAGCGTCGTTTTCACCGTGCTGACGCTGACGTACCGGCACTTTATCCCCACGCCGCGCTACGGCACGGTGATCGGTATCGCGTTCGCGTGCGCGCTGTGCACGTGCACCATCCTTATCGACGCTTTGAGCGAGCCGATCGCGCCGGGGTCGTTCATCCCGCTCGTCTTCGTCACCCTGCCCTCGCTGCTCGTGGTGCGCTTCGCCTTCTCGTACGGCATCATCATCTTCTTCGACGTGCTGTACTGCGTGCTCTGCGTCACGTTCAAGAACCCCTACATCGCCCAGTACGACGTGTTCCAGTCCGTCGTGTCGCTCGCGTTCTCGCTCTGCCTGGCGCACCTTGTCATGAGATACCGAATCAACGCCTGGGAGACGCGCCGTCAGTTCGAAGAGCTCAGCAAGCGCGACACGCTCTCGGACATCTACAACAAGCGCACGCTCATCGAGATGGCCCTGGCTGTCATTCGGGCTGCGGGCCCGGTGGTATCCTGCGCGCTCGTGGTCATCGACCTTGACGATTTCAAAAGGGTGAACGATCAGCGCGGACACTACTCCGGCGACACCGTGCTCCGCGACATGGCGCGGCTGCTAAAAGAGCACTTCCGCTCATCCGACGTGCTCGGGCGCTTTGGCGGCGACGAGTTCATCGTCCTTATGCGGGGTTCGTTGGCGACGCACGTCGTCGCGGCGAAGCTCGCAAGCCTGCAGCAAGCGTTCTCGAACGCCACGGAAGCGAGCGTCGGCGCGCGCATGACGTGCTCCGTCGGCGCCATCATCGCGCGCGAGCAGCCGGTGGACTTCGACTCGCTGTTCGTGCAGGCGGACGACGCGCTCTACGAGGCAAAACGCGGCCAGAAAGGCGGTGTCGTCATCCGTGACTTCCGCGCGGTCGACGCGTCGGCGAAAGACGAGAGCGCGGCCGCCTTCGGCGCTGCGAGAAATCTCCCCTGAAACGTGCAGCAGCAACAACCAAGCCACGATATAGGATACAATCCACCCCAGGAGGCGCTCGACCCTTGCCGTCTGTGCTCGCGTCATGTTCCATCGACGCAACGCAAGCAAAGCGCCCACCATCGAGCGGAGGGAAGGACCGCATGGACGCAACCCACGAGAACGCCGCGCACGCCGTCTCGAACACGATCCTGATCGTTGACGACGAGGACATCAACCGAGAAATCCTCGCGAACCTGTTCGAGGAGGAATTCCAGACCGAAGAGGCCGAAAACGGCGTCGTCGCCCTGCAGAAAGTGCTCACGCGCCCGCAGGAGTACTGCGCCATCCTCCTCGACGTGGTGATGGACGAGATGGACGGCCTTCAAATGCTGGAGCACCTGCGCAAAGCGGACATCATCGCGCACGTCCCCGTGTTCCTCATCACGGCCGAGACGAGCAGCGCGGTCACCGAGCAGGCCTACCAGCTCGGCGTCATGGACGTCATCAGGAAGCCCATCGTCCCCTTCGTCGTCAAGCGCCGCGTGGAGTCTGTGATCGAGCTCTTCCAGGCGCGCCGTCGCCTGAGCTACGTGGTCGAGGACCAGCGCTCGGAGCTCATCCGCCGCGCCGAGCAGATCATCGAGCTCAACCGCGGCATGATCGAGTCGCTTTCCACCGCCATCGAGTTCCGCGACGGCGAGTCGGGCGGCCACGTGCGCCGCATCCACGACATCACGAAGCTCATGCTCCTGCGCACCGAGCTCGGCGACGGGCTTACCGCCCGCCAAATCGACGACATCGCGCTTGCCGCCATCATGCACGACGTGGGCAAGATCGCCATCCCCGACGCCATCCTCGGCAAGCCCGGACGCCTCACGCCCGAAGAGTTCGAAGTCATGAAGACGCACACCGTCCAGGGAGAGCGGATGCTTTCCCGCATTCCGCAACTGCGCGCCACCGGCGTGTACGAGTACGCGTGCGACATCGCGCGCCATCACCACGAGCGCTGGGACGGCGGCGGCTACCCCGACGGCCTCAAAGGCGACGAGATCAGCATCTGGGCCCAGATCGTCTCGCTCGCGGACGTGTACGACGCCCTCACGAACAAGCGCGTCTACAAAGCGGCGTTCAGCCGCGAGGAGTCCTTGCGCATGATCAAGGACGGCGAATGCGGCGTGTTCAACCCGCTCGTGCTGGAGTGCTTCCTGCGCATCGAGCCGGACGTGAACGACCTGTACGAAGCCATGCAGGCAGAAGGGATCGAGGCATGAACCGCGAGGTGCTCGAAGCTGGCGGCATTGACGTCCAGGGCGCGCTTGACCGCATGATGGGCAACGAGAAGCTTCTTGCCCGCCTGCTCGGCAAGTTCCTCGACGACACGAGCTTCTCCCGCCTGGAAACGGCGCTCGCCGAGCACGACGCCGACGCCGCGTTCGGCGCTGCCCATACCCTGAAAGGCGTCGCGGGCAACCTGTCCGTCGCCACGGTCTACGAGCTCGCCGAGCGCCAGTGCGACCTGCTGCGCGCCGGCTCGCTCGACGACGCGGCAGCTCTCATGCCGCGCCTGGGCGACGCGTACCGCGCTGCGCAGGATGCCATACGCGCTGGAGTTTAACCATAAACGTTGCTTATTACTCAATAACTAATTATTTCTTTCTTTGATTGCTTCCACGCCGTACCATGGGCAGGCCGCTTCATGGCGGCTTGCCTGCTCGACACGACGTGAGGACACCCGTGGAAACGATCAAAAAGAACCTCGCCGGCCTGGCGTTCTGCTTCGTCATCGCCGTCCCCTCCGCCCTTCTGGGCGGGCTTGCGCCCGTAGTGGGCGGACCCGTGTTCGCCATGCTCATCGGCATGGCGCTCGCGCTGCTCGTGAAGGACGGCGGCTTCCGCTCGAAGCTTGACCCGGGCGTGAAGTACACCTCCAAGAAGATCCTGCAGTACGCCGTCATCCTGCTCGGCTTCGGCATGAACCTGGCGGACATCCTGGCGAAAGGGCAGCAGTCCTTGCCCATCATCGTCGTCACCATCACGACGTCCCTCGTCATCGCCTTCGTGCTGTGCAAGACCCTGAAGATTCCTTCGAAGGTGGCCACGCTCATCGGCGTGGGCTCGTCGATCTGCGGTGGTTCCGCCATCGCCGCCACGGCACCGGTCATCAAGGCCGACTACGAGGAGATCGCCACGTCCATTTCGGTGATCTTCCTGTTCAACGTCATCGCCGCGCTCATCTTCCCGACCCTTGGCGGCATGCTTGGGCTTTCGAACGAGGGGTTCGGCCTGTTCGCCGGCACGGCGGTGAACGACACCTCGTCGGTCACCGCGGCAGCATCCTCGTGGGACAGCATCCACGGCAGCAACATTCTCGACGAAGCGGCGGTCGTGAAGCTCACGCGAACGCTCGCCATCATCCCTATCACGCTCGTGCTCGCGTTCTGGCAGCTGCGCCGCGCGAAGGCCGAAGGCGCCACGGACGCCGAGAGCTCCTTCAGCCTGAAGAAGATCTTCCCGTTCTTCATCCTGTTCTTCCTGGCCGCCTCGGTCATCACGACCGTCTTCAGCCTGCCTACCGAGGTGACCGCCCCGCTCAAGGAGCTCAGCAAGTTCTTCATCATGATGGCCATGGCGGCCATCGGCTTCAACACGAACGTCGTGAAGCTCGTGACCTCCGGCGGCAAGCCCATCGCGCTCGGCCTGTGCTGCTGGGTGGGCATCGCCATCGCCAGCCTGGCCATGCAGGCGGCGCTTGGCATCTGGTAGTGCCGCAATCGCCCCTTCGCGCTCGTTCGCGCGCCCTTACCCCAGCGGGTGCGGGCCGGCGGCGCTAATCGCGGCGTCGGCATTCGGATAGCGCTTCGCGAAGTTCTCCTCGAACAGGCGCGCCAGCCT
Source organism: Candidatus Aveggerthella excrementigallinarum (assembly GCA_018715725.1). Taxonomy (GTDB): domain Bacteria; phylum Actinomycetota; class Coriobacteriia; order Coriobacteriales; family Eggerthellaceae; genus Aveggerthella; species Aveggerthella excrementigallinarum. The sequence continues at coordinate 10,112 of DVLD01000151.1, read as the reverse complement.
GTCGGCCGCCTCGTCGTACTCTTCGGGAGAAGGCCACACCAGCCGCGGGTCCAGCAGTTCCGCGGGCACGTCCTCGCACGCCACGGGGACGTCCATGTTGAAGCGCTCGTCGCGGCGGTATCCCGCCTCGTCGATGCTGCCCGCAAGCGCCGCGTGCACGAGCGCGCGCGTGTGCGGCAGGCTGATGCGATGCCCTGTGCCGTAGCCGCCGCCCGTCCACCCGGTGTTCACCAGGTAGACACGGGCTCCCGTGGCGGTGATGCGCTGCTCCAGCAAGCGCGCGTACTCCATCGGGTCAAGGGGCATGAACGGCTCGCCGAACAGCGCGCTGAACGTGGGCTGCGGCTCGACGATCCCCTGCTCGGTGCCCGCCACCTTCGCCGTGAAGCCGGTCAGGAAGTGGTACATGGCCGATTCCGGCATCAGGCGCGCGATGGGCGGCAGCACGCCGAAGGCGTCCGCCGTGAGGAACACGACCACGGACGGCGGCTGCCCCACGCCGTCGAGCTTCGCGCTGGCAATGTGACCCACCGGATACGCCACGCGCGTGTTCTCGGTGATGGACGAGTCGGCGTAGTCGGCGATGCGCGTGTCCGGGTCGAGCAGGACGTTCTCGGTCACGCTGCCGAAGCGAATGGCCTTGAAGATGAGCGGCTCGGACTCTTCGGACAGGTCGATGCACTTCGCATAACAGCCGCCCTCGATGTTGAACACGCACTCGTCCGACCAGCCGTGCTCGTCGTCGCCGATGAGCTGGCGGCCGTCCACGGCGGACAGCGTGGTCTTGCCCGTGCCGGACAGGCCGAAGAACACCGCGGTCTCACGGGTGCGCGGGTCGCGGTTGGCGGAGCAGTGCATGCTCAGCACGCCGTCCTCCACCGGCAGCAGGTAGTTCATGGTGGAGAAGATGGACTTCTTGATCTCGCCGGAATAGCCCGTGCCCGCCACCACGATGACGCGCTCTTCGAAGTTGATGAGCACGCCGGCGTTCATGCCCGTGCCATGACGCTCGGGGTCGCACACGAAGCCCGGAGCCGCCAGCACCGTGAAGTCCGGGCTGTCAAAACGCTCCAGGTCCCCCTTGTGCGGGCGCACGAGCATCTGGCGCGCGAACAGCGCCTGCGTGGCGCGCTCCGCCACCACCAGGTACGCACGGGAATGGCGGCGGTCCGCCCCGGCGATACCGCGCATGACGTGCAGGTCGCCCTGTGACAGGTAGGCGCACACGTCATCGCGCAGCGCCTCGTAGTGCGCACGGTCGATGGGACGGTTCACGCCGCCCCAGGCGATGCGCTCGTGCACGTCGGGCGTGTCCACGATGAAGCGGCACTTCGGAGAGCGCCCGGTGTACTCCCCCGTCTCCACGACGAGCGATCCGGTCGAGGAAAGCCGGCCTTCTCCGCGCTGGAGCGCGCGCTCCACCAACTCGGCGGCGCACAGGTCGATGTGCACCTTCCCTTCGCCCGGCGTGATGCCGAGCGCCTCGAGCACGGCGTGGACCTGCTGCGGGTTCTTTGCCATGGGAATCACCTTCGTTCGCTTCAGGGAGTGTTTCCGACGCGTTTCGTCTCGAGGGCATGGTAGCACAGCCGCATCCCCGCGCGTGCGCGCAGGGCTGCGGGCGCGCGCGTCCCAAAGCGCGGTCAGCGCACGCGCGTCTCCCAGAAGGCGACGGCGCTCGCCGCGGCCACGTTCAGCGAGTCAACGCCGTGGTCCATAGGGATGCGCGCCGTCCAATCGCAATGCGCGATGGTGCTCGCTGCAAGCCCGTCGCCCTCCGTGCCGAGCACGAGCGCGAGCTTCTCGCAGGATGCCAAGCGCGCGTCGTCGATGGAGATCGAGTCGTCGGACAGCGCGAGCGCCGCCGTCTTGTACCCGAGCTCCCGCAGGAGCGGCACGCCTTCGACCGCCCAATCGCGCACGCCCCCGATGCGCGTCCACGGCACCTGGAACACCGTGCCCATGGACACGCGCGCCGCACGGCGGTACAGCGGGTCATGGCACGAGGGCGTGAGGAGCATCGCGTCGATGCCGAGCGCCGCCGCCGAACGAAAGATGGCGCCCACGTTCGTGTAGTTCACGATGTCCTCGAGCACGGCGACGCGGCGGGCGTCGCGCACAAGCTCTTCGACGCTTGGCATGGGAGGACGCTCGAACAGCGCGAGCGCCCCGCGCGTGACCTCATAGCCGGTGACCGCACGGAACTGCTCGCGCGTTGCCACGAACACGGGCATCTCAGGGTCGGCCGCCAGCGCGCGGTCCACGACGGGCATGGTCTGTTCGAGCCACTTCTCTTCCATGAACAGGGACACCATGCGCACGCCCGCATCGAGCGCGCGGTCGATGACCTTGCGCGACTCGCCGACGAACATACCGCCGCCGCGACCTCCGCCGATGCCGTCGCGCAGCTGGCCGTCCGTGAGCCCGCAGTACGCGGCAAGGCGCGCGTCGTTCACGTCCGTCACGTAGATGATCGGCATGGCAACTCCTTCATGGTCGGTCTTTCGAACGGTTGGCAACGCAGAGCTGCCGCGTTCGCTATTGTGCCACAGCCTCCTCCCCGCCGCCTGGCGGAAGGGCGTCGAACACCTCGCGCGCCGTCCGGTCCATGCGCTCCACCACGTCCTCGCCGCGCAACTCCGCAAGCGCCCCCACCGTGTGCCGGAGGAGGTCCGCCCATTCCGAGAACGTGGTGTCGCCGCACGGGCCGGACGGCCAGTCGGTCTCGACAAGGAGGCGGTCCGCCGGGATTGCCTTCGCGTACGCGCGCCCGCGCTTCGTGGCGAGCATGCGCGGGTTCACGGAGAAGTAGCACCCCAGCCGAACGGCGCGCACGAGCGCGTCGTTCGAGCCTGAGAACCAATGCAGGATGCAGGCGTTGTCGGTCGTGCACTCGAACCGTTCGAGCGCGTCGAGCACCTCGTCGGCCGCGCACACCGCATGCAGCGAGACCACTTTGCCGCCCGTGACGCCCGCGCGCACGGCGCGTTCGAACGCCGCCGTCTGCGCCTCCCGCGTCCCTTCGCGGCGCCTGGCGAAATCAAGCCCGATCTCTCCGATGAAGCGCGCACGGGCGGCCAGCTCCTCGAACCGCGCAATCTCCGCTTCCCTGCACGAGCCGTCGGCGACCCACCAGGGGTGCAAGCCAAGCCCCACGAGCACGGCCGGACACCCCGCGAACAGAAGCCGCGCGCGCTCGTACCCGGCAGGCGTCACCGTGGCCGAGAGCGCCCGCACGCCCGCGCACGCCGCCGCATCGCCCAGCAACCGCCCGTTCCGCGCGAAATCCAAATGGCAGTGCGCGTCAAGGTACGGCAGGGGCATCGTGTCGTTCATAAGAGCCTCCTCCTTTGTCCGGCTTTCGGATGCGCCGGCGCAGCCTCTGGCGGAAACGCAGCCCGCGCGTGCCGCGGGCCAGGGCGCGCGGCACGCGGACTATCCTTTGATGCCGAGCAGGCCCCGAATCACGTGGCCGGCCATCATCTGGCCCATGATGGGCGGAGCGTACGATGCCGTGCCGAGCGTCGGGCGGCGGCGCGGCGGCGCATCTTGAGGCGCGGCAGCTTCGTGGGGCCCCTGCGCTCGCGCAGCAGGCTCCTCGTCCGGCGCGTCCTCGAACACCGGCAACCGCGCGGGCTCCTCGGTCGAGTACAGCACCTCAAGCCGCTTGATACCACGCTTGCGCGCCCCCTTGCGCACGACACGGCAGAGCGGGTCGTTCGATGTCTGGTAGATGTCGGCGAAGCGGAAGCAGTCGGGACGCAGCTTGTTCGCAGCGCCCATGCTGCTCACCAGACGCAGGCCGCGCCGGTCGGCGTACTGCGCAATGGCGAGCTTCGTGCCCACGGTGTCCACCGCGTCCACCACGTAGTCGGCATCCGCCGCGATCTCGTCCATGAGCGCCGTCACCTCGTCGGGCAGCACGAAGCGGTCAAGCGCCGTCACCTGGGCGTCCGGGTTGATGTCGGCCACCATGGCGCGCATGACCTCCACCTTGCGCCTGCCCACGGTGCTGTGGAACGCGAGCGCTTGGCGGTTGACGTTGCTTCGCTGCACGGCGTCTCCGTCCACGATGACAAGCCGGCCCACCCCGCCGCGCGCAAGCGCCTCGACGCAGCTCGACCCGACGCCGCCCACGCCGAACACCACGACCTTCGACGCTGCCAGCCGGCGCACGCCCTCTCGCCCGAACACAAGCTCCAGACGCGACGTTGCCGTGTCGTCGGCGTCGATCGCGCCCTGCGCCGCCGCGTGCGGTGCGGCCTCATTCCGTTCAAGGCCTCTCACGAGCGGCCCCCTTCCGCATACCGGGATTGCGCGCGGCACCATGCCGCGCGTCCTTCAATCTACCGCATGGTACCAATCCTTGTGGCGCAGCACGACGGCGTTCGTGCCCCGTTGCGCCCTTTCGGCAAATCGAGGGCAAGCGCGGCGCTCGGAAACCTATAATCATGCCGTCACCAACGAAAGGGAGGATTGCATGATCTTCAAGAACATCCTGGTCCCCTACGACACCTCTGACAGCGCGCTCAACGCCCTGAAGATGGCGGTCGGCATGGCGCGGGACGATGCCGAGACGCGCGTCCATGTGCTGAGCGTGGTCAACAACAACACGAACCCCTGGGCCGCCGGCACCGACAGCAACAAAGAGTACGCCGGCGTCCCGATGTTCCTCATGGACAACGACGATTACAAGGACACCGTTGCCGAGGCGCTCGAGCAGGATCGCAAGCGCCTGGCCGACAGCATCGAGGACGTCGCGGGCGAGCTGGGCGAGCGCTTGATCACGAAGGCGGCGTTCAACACCTCCATCACCACCGGCGTCATTGGCTACGCCATCGACAACGGCTGCGACCTCATCGTCATGGGGCGACGCGGCATGGGGCCGCTGCGCAGCGTGCTCGGCAGCGTGAGCTTCGGCGTCCTGCAGAACACCGACATCCCCGTCATGGTGGTGAAGTAGCGCCCTTTCGAGCAAGGCGCCTGGAAACACCGCGAGCGCGCCGCGCGAGGCAAGCGAACGGCCGGCATGATGCCGGCCGTTGTGCGTTTCGGGGCAGGCGTGCTCCGCGTTACGCGAACAGCTCCGCCGTCTGCTCCATGCGCTCGGCAATGCGCACGCCGAAAGGACAGCGCGGTTCGCACGCGTGGCAGCCCACGCACGCGTCCGCCGTCACCGCCAAGTCGTGGTAGTGCGCGCGCACCGACGGCGGCACCTCGTCGTGCAGCGCCGCGAGGTCGTGCAGCTTGTTCACCATGGCGATGTCGATGCCCACCGCGCACGGCGCGCAATGCCCGCAGTACGTGCACTGCCCGTAGTACGCATGCCGGGGCGCTCCCGCCAGCACGCTCGCGTAGTCGCGCTCCTCCTCGGTCGCGCCCTCGTAGGCCAACGCCGCCTGCGCCTCGGCCACGTCCTTCGCGCCCACCATGATGCTCGCCACCGCCGGGCGCGTGAGCGCGTAGTGCACGCACTGTACCGGGCTGAGCGCCACGCCGAAGGGGCTCGTCTGCGCGTCGAGCAGCCTGCCGCCGGCATAGCCCTTCATGACCGTGATGCCCACGTCCTCGCGCTCGCACGTGGCGTACAGGCGCTCGCGCGCCGGGTCGATGCCCTCGAGCGACTCGTCGTACTCGCCGAACAGATCGTCCAGGTTCTCGGAGGCGGGCATCATGTCGAAGGCGGGATTCAGGCTGAACATGATCATCTCGATCTCGCCCGACTCCGCGGCGCGCTGCGCCACGTCCGGATTGTGGGTGGAAAGCCCCACATGCCCGACGGTGCCCGCCGCCTCGAGCCCGCGCACGTACTTCATGAACGGGCCGGCCATGACAGCGCGGTATTCGTCCACGCTGTCCACGTAGTGGACCATGCCCAGCTCCACGTGGTCGGTGCCCAAGCGCGCAAGCAGGTCCTCGAAGGCGGGCTTCACCACGCTCATATCGCGCGAGCGCACGTACTGCCCGTCCTGCCACGTGGACCCGATGTGCCCTTGGATGATCCAGTCATCCCGATGCCCCCGCAGGGCGAACCCCAGGTTGTCGCGAATCTCCGGGTCGGCCATCCAGCAATCAAGGATGTTCACGCCGCCCGCGCGCAGCGCCTCCGCCACAGCACGCACCTCCTCGGGCGTCTTGCCGCCACCCATCCATTCGGCGCCGAAGCCAATCTCGCTCACGTCAAGTCCCGTCTTGCCCAATCGCCGATAGCGCATGCGCCCTCTCCTTCCCCCTGTCGCCATCCTGCCGCCGCCTTCGCCTTCCTCTGACCGCCTGCCCTCGCGGCAAGCGCGCGGGAGCAAGGCGTCAAACGGCAGCTCGTCAGCCCCTATCGTAGCTCCTTGAGCGCAGTTCAGGTCAAGCGTTTCCCTGAGAGGAGATTGCGCCCCGAAACGCGCGGGGCCGGGCGTCGAGACGTGTGTTTCTTGGGCGAAAACCTTCCGGGACCGAATGCCCGAGGGACACGCCAGCCGACACGGCTACAATGCGGGGACGAAATCGCCGCAAGGCCCGCGCTTTGCCGGCACAGCCGCCAGGGCGCTCAAGGAGGACCCCTTCCCCGACGCCCGCACCAACCGCCCGACGGAAGGAGCCGTATGCCCGACAAACCGACAGAGACCGCATGCGACGTGCTCGTGGTGGGCTCGGGCATCGCCGGCGTCACGGCGGCGCTCGAGGCGGCGCGATCGGGCGCGCGCACCGTGCTCGCCTCGCTCGGCCCGCTGTTCTCAGGCTCGAGCTTCTACCCGGGCACCTGGGGCCTGGGGCTCATCGCGCCGCTCGATAGCGCGGACGCGGAAGACCTCGCGCGCACCATCCTGCGCGTCGGCTGCGGCATGGCGTCCCCCGCGCTCGTCCGGACGCTCGCGCGCGGCGTGCGGCCCGCCATCGACCGGCTGGAAGCCCTGGGCGCCACGCTGAAGCGGCCCGACCAGGCGGGAGAGCGCGAGTTCGTCCCCTGCTTCGACCATAAGGAGCGCCTCTGGCGCGGCATCCTGCGCGAGCCGTGCGAGCGCGCGCTCGCACGCGCGCTAGAGCACGCCGGCGTGCGCAGCATGGAGGGCCGCGAGCTCATGGGCCTGGACGCCTCGAGCGACGGCGTGCGCGGGGCCGTGCTCTACGACCGCGAGCGGGCCGCATGGCAGCGCGTCTCGTGCCGCGCCGTCGTCCTTGCGTGCGGCGGGACGGGCGGCCTGTTCGAGCGCCGGCTGACGGGCGCGGACGTTGTGGGGACGGCGCACGCCATCGCCCTTGCGCACGGAGCGCGCCTCGTGAACATGGAGTTCCTCCAGATCATGCCCGGCATCGTCTCGCCGTGCGCCGGCGTCGTGTTCAACGAGAAGGCGTTCCGTTTCATGGAGTTCGACGCATCGCCCACGGCGCGGCAGCTCGCCGGCCGGGCGGACTTCGAACAGCTCATGGCGCAGCGCTCGGGCCACGGCCCCTTCACCGCGCGCCTGGCCTCGCGCGCCGTGGACGCCGCCATCGACGCCGCGGGCCCCGGCGGCCTGGCGATGCGCTATCGGGCCGAAGCCGCGTGCGGCATGCCCGCGCGCACGACGAGCATGCCCGAGCTCGTGCGCGATTACTACGATTGGCTCGAGCGCGCGTACGGCGTGCGCCCGCACGACTGGGTGCGCGTCGCTCCGTACGCCCACGCCGCGAACGGCGGCATCCTGATCGACGAGCACGGCGCGACGGGCGCGCCCGGCCTGTACGCGTGCGGCGAGGCGACCGGCGGCATGCACGGCGCCGACCGCATCGGCGGCCTCTCGAGCGCCAACGGCCTTGTGTTCGGTGCGATCGCCGGAAAGAGCGCGGCCGAATGGGCGCTCGCGAAAGCGGCGGCGTGCGCCACCCCGCACGCCGAGCGCACGGACGCAGACCACGCGGAGACACGGGATGCCCGCACGGACGCCGGCCGCCCCGCCGCCACGGACACTCGCGCTGGACAGGAGCAGGCCCCGGCGCGCTCAGCGAGCCCGACCGCGCGCCTGCTCGCGCGCGCGGAAGCCGGCGGCGCCGACCCCACGGCCCGCGCGCTCCGCCAACGCCTCCAGCGCGCACTGTCCGCCCATTGCATGATCGCCCGTACGGAAGAGGGCCTGTCCCGGGCGGAATCGGAGTTGGCGGACATCATGGAGCGCGCAGACGCGCTCCTTTCGAGCGACGCGGCCACCGTGGACGCCCTGCGCCTGCGCTACCAAGCCATGACGGCGCGCAGCCTCGTCGCCGCCATGCGCGCGCGGCGCGAAAGCCGCGGCGCGCACTACCGGGCGGATTTCCCGGAGCAGGACGCCCGCTTCGATCGCCCCTTCGCCGTCGCGTGGAGCCCGGCGGCGAACGCGCCGCGCTGCGAGCCGTTCAGCTGGCGCGAGCGCTAGCCGCGCAGGTATCCCAGCACGTGCTGCGTGTCCACCACGCGGCTGTCGAAGCAGCGCACGAAGTAATCGAGGCCCGCCTCCTGCGTGCCCACCAGGAACGTGCCGCACGCGTCGGCCGCCACGACGGTTCGGTACCCACGGTAGAACGCGCCGGCAAGCGTGTGCAGCACGCAGATGTTCGTGTCGCACCCGCAGACGATGAGCGTGTCCACGCCCAGCTCGCGCAGCGTCAGATCGAGGTCGGTCATGAAGAAGGCGTCGTAGCGGCGTTTCGGGACGACGTAGTCCCCTGCCTGCACCTGGAAGGGGTCGAGCGGGCGCGAACCCTCCGTCCCCGCCATGCCGTGCTCGCCCCAGAGCTGAATCTCGCGGTCGATGCCCGGCAGGTGCGCGTCGCACGCGAACACCACCGGCACGCCGCTTTTCCGCGCCGCCCGCACGATGCCGATAGCGTTGTACGCCATCACCTCGAGACCGGGCGTCGCGCCCTCGCTGCCGCCGAGCACGTCGACGACGAGCACCGCCGTCTTCGCCAGGTCGATATCGTCGCTTTGCTGCCAAGGCGTCTGCTGCGCCTGCGGAAGGTAGGCCATGATGGTCCTTTCCCCGAGCACGTTCGCTCGGAACAGTGTACGCACGGCCTGTTGCCCGCGCGTGAAGACGCGGGCTCAGCCGAACAGCCAGCGCTCCCAGCCGTCAACCTCGCGCTGCGCCTGGGCGTAGCCGCGCTCGTAGGAATCCTGCAGCTTCGCAAGGTCGGTCTCCTTGTTGGAGACGGGCATGGCCTCCGGGTAGAACACGCACGCCGCGCCGGCACGCTCCAAGCGCTCGACTTCGTCGCACAGGTCGTTGTAGAAATGCCAGCGCTCGATGGTCCGCTCGGCCACGAGCGGCTCTTTGCGGAAGGCCGCGCGGAACAGCGCCTGCATGCCGCCGCCAAGCGGCTTCTTGCGGTAGGCGCGCTCTTGCGTGCGCACGATGAAGAAGCGCTCGAAGCCGTCGGCGCGCGCCGCCTCGAGCGGAATGCCCCAGCTCTCCCCGAGGCCGCCGTCGTAGAGCACGCGGCCGTCGATCGTGGGCGGCGGCATGAAGATCGGCATCGTGGAGCTCGCGCGCACGCGCAGCATCAGGTCGCGCATGGCGGGCATGTCCGCCTTCGACCAGCGCAGCGTCTCGCCCGTGCGGGGATCGAACGCGTCGATGTGCACGTCGGCAGGGTTCGCGCAGAAGGCGTCCCAGTCGAATTCGAACAGGTCCCCTGTCCCCACCAAGGCTTCGGCCGCGCCCTCGTACAGATGGTGGGCGTTGAAGTACCCGTCTCCGCGCAGCATGCTGCGCACGCCGCCGAACTCGGGGTCGCACACCAGGTCGACGAACGACGCGCGCGTGCGCGGGATATCGCGCGAGACGTAGTTCACCGCGTGGCTTGAGCCGGCGGAGATGCCGTAGACGTGCCCGAAGCTGAGCCCGCGCTCGAGCAGCGTGACGATGACGCCCGCCGTGTAGCTCGCGCGCATGCCGCCGCCCTCGATGACGAGGGCAACGTCGGGCACGTTGATGTCGAATGTCGTGTCAGGGTTTTTCATGCGGAGGATTATAACGCCAGCTACCTGCCCGAGCGACGACCGCCCCGTGCGCCGTTCGAACGCGGCCCGTTCGCCGGCCGACCGTTCGGGCGCGACCCGTGTGCCGACCGGCCGCCACGCGCACTGCCCGCGCCGCCTGCGC
>DVLD01000150.1 GCA_018715725.1 Candidatus Aveggerthella excrementigallinarum | reverse complement strand
AGCAAGGACAGCAAGGACAGCAAGGACAGCAAGGACAGCGAGGACAGCAGGGACGGCGCTCAGCCGCCGCGTGCGAAAGAGCGTTTCTTGAACGCCCTTGAGGCGGTCGTTGCATGGGGCGGCATGAAGCGCGATGTGGCATTCTTGGTCGCTTCCGCTCTTGCGCTCGTGCTCAGCCTGGCGTTTCCGGGCGCGTTCCCGATTGACCCAGCATGGGTTGCCATTGTGCTCTGCGGCGTGCCCATCATCCTCGAGGCGGTTATCGGCCTCGTCTCGGAGTTCGACATCAAGGCTGACGTGCTTGTGTCGCTGGCGCTCGTCGCATCGGTCGTCATCGGCGAGTACTTCGCCGCCGGCGAGGTGGCGGTCATCATGCAGCTCGGCAGCATGCTCGAGGAGCTCACGGTTGCGCGCGCCCGTGCCGGCATCGAGCGGCTCGTGAGCTTATCGCCCGCTACGGCGCGCGTTGTGCGCGATGGCCAAGAGCACGTCGTTGCTGCGCAGGAGGTGCAGGAAGGCGACGTCGTGCGTGTGCTACCAGGCGAGACGGTGCCGGTGGATGGCACCATCGTGGAGGGCCAGACCTCGATCGACCAGTCGGTCATGACCGGCGAGCCCATCCCGGTGGACAAGGGCCCGGACGATGAGGTGAAGAGCGGCACGGTCAACCAGTTCGGCGCGTTCGACCTGCGAGCGACGAAAGTGGGGGAGGACTCGAGCCTTTCTCGCATGATTCGCCTGGTCCAGAGCGCGGATGCGGACAAGGCGAAGATTGTGCGCCTGGCCGACCGCTGGGCAACGTGGATTGTCGTCATCGCGCTCGTCGCAGCGGCGGGCACATGGCTGGTGACCGGCGAAATCATCCGCGCGGTCACCATTCTTGTCGTGTTCTGCCCGTGTGCTCTGGTGCTTGCCACGCCGACGGCCATCATGGCGGCCATCGGCAATCTTACGAAGTTGGGCGTGCTGGTGCGCGAAGGCGACGCGCTTGAGCGCCTTGCGCAGGTCAAGCGCGTCGCGTTCGACAAGACGGGCACGCTTACGCACGGCAAACCGCGCGTGGTGGCGGTGCGGGCGTTTGCGGCGCCAATCCTGCCGAGCGCGCACGGCCACGAGGGGTGCTGCGGGCATCATGCCCATGGGGCTGGCCACGTTCATGGCGGAGCGGGGTGCGAGCATGCAAGCAGCGTCTCGATCCCGCCGTCCCTTGACGAGGGCGAGCTGTATGCGCTTGTAGCCAGCGCCGAGCGCTTGAGTGAGCACCCACTCGCTCGTGCCATCGTCGAAGGATTCCAGCGCGGCGATGGCGTGGAAGCCGAACGAGAGCGCACAGTAAGCGAAGGCCCCCGGACAAGTGAAGGCTCCCGAGCGAGCGAAGGCCCTCAGGGGGCAGAGGCGGCTCCCGCGCTGCTTGAAGCGCGCGAGTTCTCCATGGTGCCCGGCCGCGGCGTGGAGGCGCGCGTGAGCGACCGCCACGTGCTCGCGGGCAATGCCGAGCTCATGGTCGATCGTGGCGTGAAGGGTTTCGCTCCCGGCGCGGCGCGCTCGTACGTGGACGAAGGCTGCACGGTCGTGCACGTGGCGGTGGACGGTTTCGCCGCAGGCTTCGTGGCGTTGGCTGACACGGTGCGCGAGGACGCGCTCGCCACGGTGCGGGGAATCAAGCGCCTGGGCATTGCGCCAGTGCTGCTCACGGGCGACCATGCGCAAGCGGCCGCGTACATTGCCGCCCAGGTGGGCGTGGACGAGGTGCGGGCAGATTGCCTGCCCGAGGACAAGCTCTCCGCCATTGCAAGCTTCGAGGCAGCGAACGAGCCGGTCTGCATGGTGGGCGACGGCATCAACGACGCGCCGGCGCTCAAGCGTGCGCGCGTGGGCATTGCCATGGGCGGCGTTGGAAGCGACATCGCGGTGGACGCGGCGGACATCGCGCTCGTGCGCGACGACGTGGCGGCGCTTCCGCACCTGCTGGCGCTCTCAAAGCGCATGATGACCACGATCAGACTCAACATGACGTTCTCCATGACGCTCAACTTCGTCGCCATCATCCTGGCCATGCTTGGCGTCTTGAACCCGGTCGTGGGAGCTCTCGTCCATAACGCCGGGTCGGTCATCGTCGTCGTGAACTCCGCGCTGTTGCTGCGCTGGGGCCTTGGGCGCCACGGGCGCGTCCTCGCGGCGGGCGATTCCACGCCGGGAGTCGAGGCGGCGGCGCCGGCTTCGACCGCGTGTTAAACCTGCGCGAATACCGTCCGCTCCGGGCTTCGGCGGTTTCTCCTCGTCGGCGGCGCATGGTACACTCGCACGGTTACTGCATTACACACGTACGAGGGGAAGACGAAACCGCATGGCATTCGTGGTCGCAAAGTTCGGAGGCACCTCGGTCGCCTCGCCTGAACGCATCCAAATGGTGGCGCGCCGCCTGATCGCCAGCAAGCAGGCGGGCAACCAGGTGGTCGCCGTGGTCTCCGCCATGGGCAAAACCACCGACGAGCTTGTCGGCTTGGCCAAAGCGCTCAACGAGGACCCGCCCGCGCGCGAGATGGACATGCTGCTGTCCACGGGCGAGCAGGTCAGCATGTCGCTTCTGGCCATGGCCATCCAGGCGCGCGGCTACAAGGCGAAAAGCTTCACGGGCTGGCAGGCCGGTATCACCACCGACCGCAACTACTCCCGCGCGAAGATCGAGGACATCGATGCGGACCGCATCAAGCGCGAGGTGGAGCGCGGCGCCATCGTCATCGTGGCGGGCTTCCAGGGTCTCACGGAGGACGGCGACATCACCACGCTCGGTCGCGGCGGCTCCGACACGACGGCCGTCGCCCTGGCGTACGGCCTGGGCGCCGACGTGTGCGAGATCTACTCCGACGTCGACGGCGTCTACACGGCCGACCCGCGCGTCTGCCCGCGCGCCAAGAAGCTCGACGAGATCTGCTACGACGACATGCTCGAGCTGTCTTCCGCGGGCGCTGGCGTTCTGCAAGCGCGCGCCGTGGAGTTCGCCAAGAAGTACAACGTCGTCATCCATTCCCGCTCGGCGTTCACGGACACGCCGGGCACGTTCATCAAGGAGGTCACGCCGTCCATGGAGCAAGCAGTCATTTCGGGCGTCGCCCACGACACCTCGGAGGTCAAGGTCACCATTCGCGACCTGAAAGACCAGTTCGGCATCGCGTCCACGGTGTTCTCGGCGCTGGCGGGCAACATGGTCAACGTCGACATGATCATCCAGAACGTCTCTGAGGAGGGCCACACCGACCTCACGTTC
>DVLD01000149.1 GCA_018715725.1 Candidatus Aveggerthella excrementigallinarum | reverse complement strand
CCCGCCTTGATGCGCATCGCCTGCTCGGCGTCGAGGTTGATGCCGATGACTTTGATCTCGCCACGGTAGTTGCTGTCGATGAGGCCGGGCGTGTTGACGAGCGAGAACCCGTTGCGCGCGGCAAGGCCGCTGCGCGGCAGGACGAAGCCGGCGTAGCCTTCCGGGATGGCCAGCGCGATGCCCGTCGGGATAAGAGCGCGCTCGAGCGGGCGCAGCTCGATGTCCTCGACGGAGCGCAGGTCGAAGCCCGCGTCTCCCGGCCGCATGGCCTGCGGGGCGCGGGCTGCGGAGGAAAGCAGTTTGATGGGTATGGTGAGCTCGCTCATGCTACTTGATGCCCTTGAGCGCGTCCATGAACTCTTCCACGTTCTGGAAATCACGGTAGACGCTTGCGAAGCGGATGTAGGCGACGTCGTCGAGCTTCGAGAGGCGCTCGAGCACCATCTCGCCCAGCTCCTTCGACTTGATCTCGGCCGTGAAGCCGTTGCGCAGCGCGAGCTCGATATCGTCGATAAGCGAGGATATCTGCTCGGGCGAGATAGGGCGCTTCGCGCAGGCGATGAGCAGGCCGCGGTACAGCTTGCCACGATCGTAGGCTTCGGAGGACCCGTCGGACTTGATGACGACGAGCGGGTTCTCGCCCAAGCGCTCGTAGGTGGTGAAGCGCCTGCCGCACGAAAGGCATTCGCGACGGCGGCGGATGGAGGCGCCGTCTTCGGACGGGCGGGAGTCCACGACCTTCGATTCGGTGTGGCCGCAGGCTGGACAACGCATGGGCTTCCTCTTTCCTCGTGCGGAACGTCAAGGACACAGCCTATGACAAGCCGCCCGCGCGTTCAAGAGGTCTGCGGGCGCGCGGGCGATTCTCCCCACGTGGCGCAACCCGCTCGCGCGCACCGCGGAACGGCATTCCGGACGATCGCGGGACGCTATGCCTGAAGGTCCGCGTCTGAATCGGGCTGCGGGTCGGGCGAAGGGTCCGACGGGGAGTTCGACGAACCCTCGTCGTCCGCTTCACTGGACGTGCCGCCATAGTTGCGCGGCCTGTCCTCGCCGGGGCGCTCTTCGGGGGGCGTGAGTCCGTCAAGGACGCTGAGGTCGGCGTACTCGAGCTGCTCGGGGCCCACTTCGGAGGTCAGCAGGCCGTCAAGGGCGCTTTCGGAGTCGACGATGACGACGGCCATGGAGCCGCAGGTTTCGAACAGCGCGGAGAAGTACGCGCGGTCGCGCTTCACGAGGCCGTCGAGCGGGTCGCTCACGAGGACCTCGTCGCCCTCGCTGCCGTAGACGACGACGCAGTGCTCGTTGGTGTACCACTCGTAGGGGCCGATCTCTTGCCCGCTGAACGACGGCTCCTCTTGGTACATGGTAGTCCACAGGATGACCGGCATGCCGGCGTCGGCGATGGCGAGCACTTCGTCGAACGTGGACCCCGTGATGTCCATCGCCGTGGCCGTGCTGCCGTGGTCCGAGAGGAAGTCGTTCGCGGCGTTCACGATGACGGGCGGGAAGCAGCCGCCGCCTTCGTACGGGTCCCCCAGGAAGGACGTGGAGTCGGTCCACGTCGCGTCGAGCGGCACATACCCCTCGAACATGTCCTCGATGTCCACGTCGTATCCCATGGCGCGCAGGACGATGGTGAGCGAGGTGGGCTCGCAGCCTGACGGGAACTCGGGCAGCTGAAGGAGCTCTCGCACGTGGCTCGAGACCGTGTCGACCGGCTGGTCGTCCTCGGCTTCGGAGGAGGCTGGCTCTTCCGTCTCGGTCGAGGTTTCTTCCGCGGGCTGGCTTTCGTGCGGCTGCATGAGCGAGCACGCGAACGAGCCGACGCCGAAGATGACGAGCAACGCGACGACCGCCGCGGCAAGCAGGAACAGCGGCGGGAACGGAAGCTGGAATGAGCGGAGGCTCGGGCTGCCTGAGTAGCGCTCGCGCCGCGGCCGCGGCGCGTGGTGCGCAGGGCGGCCTTCAGGGGCGAAGTCCGCGTCGTGCGCGCCGCGTGCGGCATGGCGCGGACGACCGGCGTCGTCTCGCAGCCGTCCATGGCGTCCGTGATCGCGCTCGCTCCGCATGAAGCCTCCTTGCGTGTAGGGGTTGGTACCGTGTGGGAAAGAACTGTACGTCTTGAAGCCCGCTCGAGGTCCATGTGGCGTGCAATCCCCCACAAGAATGGCAGAATATCGCCCATAAGCGGCTTCGTCCCGGCGGCGATCGAGTTGCGCACGCGCTCGTGCCGCCTGCGGTACAATCCGCGCAGCACGGCGAAAGGAAGGGACCATGGCTCATTACGGGAAGGCCGAAGTCATCGCGCTCCTCGAAGAGCGCGGGATCGCGCACGAGAAGGTGGAGCACGAGGCGGTGTTCACCATGGAAGGCATGGCGGCGCTTCAGCTGCCGTTCGCGGATGAGGTCGTGAAGAACCTCTTTCTGCGGGACGACAAGAAGCGCGCGTACTACCTGGTGGTCATGCCCGAAGACAA
The DNA here is from genome assembly GCA_018715725.1 of Candidatus Aveggerthella excrementigallinarum. Classification (GTDB taxonomy): domain Bacteria; phylum Actinomycetota; class Coriobacteriia; order Coriobacteriales; family Eggerthellaceae; genus Aveggerthella; species Aveggerthella excrementigallinarum. The sequence goes on along the minus strand of DVLD01000149.1, from coordinate 4,885 downwards.
GCCGGCGAACCTGAAGGAGCTGCGCCGCTCACTGGGCTCGCGGCCGCTTCGCTTCGCATCCGAGGACGACCTGGACGCCATCCTCGGCTTGCGCGCGGGGGCGGTCACGCCGTTCGGCGTGCTGAACGACGACGAGCGCCGCGTCACGGTGGTCTTCGACGAGGAACTGCGCGGCTACGCGGGCTTGGGCGTGCACCCGAACGACAACACCGCGACGCTGCACGTGGCGCTGGACGATGTGCTCGCCCTTGTCGAAGACCACGGGAATCCGGTCCAGTTCGTGGCCATGCCATGGCCGGAGTCGGCGGCCGCGGAAGAAGCGTCGGCGTAAGCCGCTTTCGGCGCGTCGGCGGGCGGCGCGCCGGTGGGCAGGACGCCCGCGCGCCGCCCGCCGTGCGCGAAGATTGGTGGTCGAGACGTGCGGGAGGGCTCGCCTCCCGCAAAGGCCCGCTTTGCAGGAGGGGTCGTCGCCCGCGCGGATCTGCTTTGCAGGAGGGGCCATCGCCGGCATGTCGTGCGCTTGACGTGGGGTGCGGCGCTGTTAGCATTGTTCGAATGATTCCGTACGCCGCACGAGAGCAGGAAGGCGAGGCTGCCCTTATGATGATTATCACCGACACCGCGTCCGATATCTTCGAGGACGAAGCGGCGCTCATGGACGTCGCGCTCGTCCCGCTGGACATCGTGTTCGGAGACGATCATTTCGTGCGCAACACGCCGGAGGAGTTCGAGCGGTTCTACACCATGCTCAAGGAGCGCGAGGACTTCCCCACCACCAGCCAGCCGGCGCCGGATTTGTACCGCGCGCTGTACGAGCAGGCGAAGCAGCGTAGCGAGGAGGTGCTCGTCATCACCCTTTCGGGCGGTCTGTCGGGCACGGTGGAGTCCGCGCGCATCGCGGCGGAGCTTTCGGGCTGGGCGGAGCACGTGCACATCATGGACTCCCGCCACGCCATCACGTCGCAGCGGCTCTTGGTGGAGGAGGCCGTGCGTTTGCGCAGCGAGGGGCTGGATGCCGAGGAGGTCATCGAGCGCCTGGGCGTGGTGCGCGATCGGATTCGCATTTGCGGCGTGCTCGACAGCCTTGAGTACCTGCGTCGCGGCGGCCGCATTCCGGCCGCGTTGGCGGTGGTGGGAGACATCCTCAGCATCAAGCCCGTCGTCGCCGTTCGCAACGGCGACCTGGTGAGCTACGGCAAGGCGCGCGGTCAGAAGGGCGGCCAGAAGCTCTTGCGCAAGGAGTTCGAGCGTTTGGAGCGCGACGTGCGCTGGAAGGTGTGCTTCCTGTACTCGCAGGGCCGCAAGCTGGTCGACGAGTTCGCCGAGGATTTCAAAGCGCGCTATGGCATCAGCGAGGACGACTGCCGCATGGTGCAAATCGGCCCGGTCATCGGCACGCACCTGGGGCCGGATTGCGTGGGCCTCGCGTTCGTCGCCACGGGCAACGTCGACTAATCTTCCGTCCTCCTCGATGGCTTGAAGAGGGCACGGGCGAGCCGATGGCAGGCTCGCCCGTGAACGAAAGGCCGCTGCGCGGCCCTGCCCGCCCACGCAGCAGGGCGGGATGTATGCCAAGCCCCGAACGCAGCAAAGGGGCTGGACACCGGAAATGAACGGACGCCGCGAAGGCGCTACGCGCCGATGAGCATGACGGCAAGCGCGAACGCAAGCCCCCCGAAGCCCAATCCGACAGACTGCGCGCGCGAGAGCTTCTGGTACGCGGTGCCGCGGATGCTCTCGCGCGTGATGCCGTGCAGGGCGGCTTCGCGCGCATGCCCGCGCCGTGCCTTTGGCGCGGGCGCCTCAAGGAGCGTGGAAGATGTGTGCGCCGTGGGGTGCGCGCCGGGGAATTCGATAATGGCAGCACGATGAGGCGTGGCGCAACCGGGCTTCAAAGCAGCGGTGCCGACAACCTGGTAGTGATTCGTGCGCTGGTTCATGGCTGCCTCCTTCTTTTCAACGAACCTTTGTTCGTGTACAATCTAATGCGAACAAAAGTTCTTGTCAATGGAATTCCAAACATTTGTTCGATTGTTTGAGAAAGGGTTCCCATGAACCAGAAGATCACGAAGCGGCAGCAGGCGGTGCTCGATTGCATCGAGTCGTGCATCAGGGAGAAGGGCTACGGCCCCACGGTGCGCGAGGTGTGCACGGCGCTGGGCCTCTCCTCCCCTTCCACCGTCCATGTGCACCTCAAGGCGCTCGAGGAGAAGGGCCTCATCAAGCGCGACCCGTTGAAATCCCGCTCCATCTCGCTCACCTACCAGCCGGAGGACCCGGTGGTGCAGGAGTCCTTCGCGGGCGAGTACGCGAACGTCGTGTCGCTGCCGCTGGTGGGGGACGTCGCCGCCGGAGAGCCCATCCTGGCCGAGCAGAACATCACCGAGCGTTTGACCTTGCCGGTCGACATCGTGGGGGACTCCGCTTCGTTCCTGCTTTCGGTGCATGGGGACTCCATGGTCGAGATTGGCATCAACGACGGCGATTACGTGGTCGTCAAAGAGCAGCCCACGGCGAACAACGGCGATATCGTGGTCGCCATCGTCGAGGACGGCGCCACGGTGAAGCGGTTCTTCCACGAGGGCGACCACGTGCGCCTGCAGCCGGAGAACAGTTCCATGGACCCCATCATTGTCTACGGCGACTGCCATATCGCGGGCAAGGTCGTCGCGCTCTTTCGCCGTCTCTAGCGGCGTCCCTTCCATGGAGCGAATCCATGCAGTCGGCCGCTGGGCATCGTCGTCTGCCCAGCGGCCGGTTTCTTTTACGCGCGCCTGAACGGCTCGAACAGCCCCGCGCACGAAGCCGGGGCCTGGACGGTCAGGTGCGTGCCGTCCTCTTCGAAGCTTTCGCTCACGATGCGGCATCGCTCGTGAGCGAGCGAGACGATATCTCCCCGCTCGTACGGGACCACGATGTCGAGCACCTCATCCTGCGAAGCGGCGATCCACGAGATGCGCGAGATCAACTGGTCGATGCCGGTGCGCTCTTGCGCGGATACGAACACGGCGTCGGCGTGGCGTGCCGTGAGCGCCGAAAGCTCCTCGGGCGTGAGCAGGTCCACCTTGTTGAACACGAGCACGCGGCTCACCTTCTGCGCGCCAATCTGGCCGAGCACGTCCTCCACGGCGGAAATCTGCGCCTCGAACTGCGGCGACGAGGCGTCCACGACGTGCAGCACGAGGTCGGCACCCACCACCTCGTCAAGGGTGGACTTGAACGCTTCCACGAGCGTCGTCGGCAGCTTCTGGATGAAGCCGACCGTGTCGGTCAGCGTGATCTCGCGGCCTTCAGGGAGCTCGTACTTCCGCGTGGTGGAATCAAGCGTCGCGAATAGCTGGTCGTAGCTCAAGACGTCAGCGCCCGTGAGCGCGTTCAGGAGGCTTGATTTGCCGGCGTTCGTGTAGCCGGCCAGCGCCACGCGGAACATGCCGCTCTCGTAGCGGCTTTTCCGCTGCAATTGCCGGTTGTCGGCAAGCTCCTTGAGCTCGCGCTTGATGGAGGTGATGCGCTTGCGCACCATGCGGCGGTCCACCTCGAGCTGGCTTTCGCCCTCGCCGAAGCGCGACCCCACGCCGCCGCCCATGCGGTTGGAGGCAAGGTGCGCCCACATGCCGCGCAGGCGCGGGAGCAGGTACTGATTCTGCGCCAAGCGCACCTGCAAGCGGCCTTCCTTCGTCGTGGCATGGAGTGCGAAGATATCGAGGATGAGCGCGGTGCGGTCGATGACCTTCACGTCGCGCGGGACGATCTTCTCGAGGTTCGATTGCTGCGAGGGCGACAGCTCGTCGTCGAAAATGGCAACGTCGGCGGCATGCGCGCGGCACAGCTGGGCCACTTCCTCCGCCTTGCCCGAGCCGACGAACGTGCGCGGGTTGGGAGCGTCAAGGCGCTGCGACGTCACGGCGACCACTTCGGCGCCGGCGGTGTTCGCCAAGCGCGCAAGCTCAGCCAGGCTTTCGTCGACGCTCCAGAGCGGGTCTCCTCGGTCGACGCCCACGAGCACGGCACGCTCGATTGGCTCCGCGGTGTCTTTCAAATCAAACCGAGACATGCTCACGCCCTTTCAGCCGACGCAATGATACCAAGCGCTTGGCGCGTCATTTCCTCGACGTTCGCATCGTTGGCGTCAATCCAGCGAATGCGCTCGTCTTTGCGGAACCACGTGCGCTGTCGCTTGGCATAGCGGTGTGTGGCAATCTTGATCTGAGCGACCGCGTCATCGAGCGAGCAGGCGCCTTCGAGCGCCGCCACGACCTCTTTGTACCCAATGGCCTGGGGCGCGGTAAGCCCCTCCCGGAATCCTGCCCGCAGCAACGAGCGGACCTCTTCTACCAAGCCGTCGGCGAGCATCTGGTCGACGCGCGCGTCAATGCGCGCATTCAGGACGGCGGGGTCGACGGACAGGCCGAGGAACACGGCGGGAACCGCCTGCGCCATGGTCTTCAGGCCCGCGTTCACGCGAGCATAGGTCGTTCCCTCGTCCAGAAGCTCGAAGGCGCGAATGACGCGGCGTACGTTGTTCGGGTGGATTAAGGCGGCGGAGTCGGGGTCGGCGGCGCGAAGGCGCTCCCAGAGCGCTTGGTTGCCGATATCCCGGGCGAGCGCGGCGTAGCGATCGCGAACCTCGTTGTCGACCTGCTCCCCTTTCGGGAATCGGTAGTCGTCGATTGCGGCGCGGACGTACAGCCCGGTTCCGCCGCACAGCACGGAACGTTTGCCGCGCGCGTCGACGTCTTCGAACGCCGCACGCGCATAGCCCTGGAACAGTGCGGCCGAGTAGGGTTCGCCAGGCTCGGCAAGGTCGAGGCCCCAGTACGGCACCGTGCGCTCGGCAGGAAGGATCTTGCCGGTGCCGATGTCCATGCCGCGGTAAATCTGCATG
>DVLD01000148.1 GCA_018715725.1 Candidatus Aveggerthella excrementigallinarum | reverse complement strand
TCCCGAACTGCCCGCCACTGCCCGCGCGGGCATCTGGCAGGACGGGCGCCTGCCGCCCGGCGCGCCCGCTAATCAGCCTGCGCGACCTTCGGCACCAACGCGCGCATCAAACGCTCGAAGTCGGCCTCGCGGGATGCGCCGACTTCGCGAATCTCCTCCTCCGTCGGCGAGGCGCCCTGGATGCCGCACGCCATGTTCGAGATGAGCGACATGCCCAGCACGCTCATGCCCGCATGCCGCGCCGCAATGACCTCTTCGCACACGCTCATGGCCACCGTGTCGGCGCCGAGCGTGCGGAACGCGCGAATCTCGGCGCGCGTCTCGAAACTGGGACCGAGCACACCCAGGTACACGCCCTCCTGCACGCGCACGCCCGTTTCGGCGGCAGCCTCGTGCGCCAGCGCGCGCAGATGAGGGTCGAAGCAGTCCAGCATGGAGAAGAAGCGCTCCGCCATGTCGGCGGCGTCAAGGTTCGCAATGGGATTGCGCCCCGTCAGGTTGATCTGGTCGTTCATGATGCAGAAGTCGCCCACCTGGTACGACGCGTTGACCGCGCCCGCGGCGTTGGTGGTGATCAAGCGCTGGATGCCCAGGCGCGCCATCAACCACACCGGGAACGCCACGTCCACCGCCGAGCAGTCTTCGTAGCCGTGCAAACGGCCCTGCATCATGAGCACCGGAACACCCGCGAACATGCCGCACACGAAACGCCCCACGTGGCCGTCCGCCGTGCTCGCGCGCATGAACGGCACCTCACGAAACGGCACGTGGACGGCATCTTCCACAGCCTCGGCCAGCGGGTTCAGTCCCGATCCCAGAATGATGCCCACCGCAGGTCGGCAGGCACCGATGCGGCGGCGCAACGTGTCGGCCGCCCGGTTCAGGCGCTCCATCAGCTCGTTGCGATCTTGCATGATGCTCCTTCCTTGCGCGGCCGGTCGCGACACCGCCGCGCGGCTCAAGCGCGCCGTGCACCCAAGCGCGCCATGCGCCCAAGCACACCGTGCACCCCAAGCGCGCCGCGCTCGGGCGCCGCAACGCAGCGCGCTACCGTGTCACAACGCGCGCTCCTCCGGTCTCTGAGCCACGAGCACGCGCGGCCTCCCTGCCAAGTCCTTCACCACGCGCACGTCGCACAGTCCACCCTCTTCGGCGATCGCGACCGCGCGGTCCATGCCCACCTCGTGCAGCTCGACGGCAAGCGTGCCGCCCGGGCGCAGGAAGCGCACGGCGAACGGCACGAGACGGCGGAACACGTCGAGCCCGTCAGCGCCGCCGTCCAACGCGAGCGCGGGCTCGAAATCGCGCACCTCCGACGGGATTTCGCCCATGATGCCGCTCGGCACGTACGGCGGGTTCGAGATGACCAGGTCGATGCGACCTTCGAAGCGGTCGGGCACGCCGGCCCCCAAATCGCACGCAAGCACCTTCACGCGCTCGTCCACGCCAAGCGCCTGCGCGTTCTCGCGCGCCAGCTGCACGGCCTCCGGCGCGATATCGGTCGCGATGACCTTCGCGCCGGGCAGCTCGGACGCGACCGAGCACGCGATGCAGCCCGACCCTGTGCACACGTCCACCACAAGCGGCTCGAACGCCGGGGGCTCGAAGCGCTCCACGTTCAGCAGCATGCCGTCCACGGCAGCGGCCGCGTCCGCGGCGTCGTCGGCATCCCAGCGACCCGCCTCATCGACATCCAAGCCGCCTGCGCCCTCGGCATCCCAGCGGCCTGCATCGTCGGCATCTCGGTGGCCTGCGTCAACGCCCTCCGCGCGCGCCGCCTCGACAGCGCGCGCCCGCTCGGCGGCCTCGGCCACGAAGGCGTCCCACGCCGCGGCGTCCTGGCGCTTCTGCACGGCGCGCAAGGCGGCGATGCCCTCGCTCACCAGCACCTCGGTCTCGGGGCGCGGGATGAGCACGCCGCGCGCCACTTTAAGCGTGACGTAGCGGAAAGCGACCTCGCCGGTGATGTACTGCAACGGCTCCCCCGCCGCGCGGCGCGCCACCCACTCGTGCAGCGTGTCGAGCTCTTCGCGCGAAAGCGGGCGGTCGCCGTCGGTGTACAGCTGCACCCGCGAAAGCCCGCACGCCTCGCACAAGAGCCACTGCGCCGACGCCCGCGGGCTCTCGTCGCCCTTGCGCCCCAGGTAGCCCTCGGTCCATTCCAGGGCGCGCTTGACAGTCCAGGCCTCGGCGCTCATTCCGCCACCGTGAACTTCCACGAGCAGCTGCAGCTTTCGTCGGTCGGGTCCGGGTAGCAGCTAACGCACTCGCTCACGATGCGGTCGTCGATGGCGGAGCAGAAGCTCCGGAACTCGCACGCGCCCGTCTGCTTGCACGGGTGCAGCGGCATGCCCTTGCGCGTGCGCGCGGTCTGCACGCGGCAATCGAGCACGCGGTAGACGAGCGCGCCGTCTTTCCATGCAAGGTCGTAATGGTTCGCGATCGAGTTGAACTTGTACGGCAAGGCCGCCGCCAGCCCCTCAAGGCCCGGATGCTCCCCAAGGCCAAGGAACTTCTTCAAACGGCGGGCGTCGCTTGCCGGAAAGCGCTTCCACGCCTCGTCGTTATGGTGCATGGCAACGTCCATGCCCTCCTCGCGCTCGAGCGATTGGAACCACACGCCGTCCAAGGCGACCACGTTCTTCGCGTAGGCGCGCACCAGCTCCACGAGCTCGGCCTTCGAGAGCGCCTCAAGCTGCGCGGCGTCGACGTCCAGGCCGCCCGGAAAAGCGACGTCGCCCTCCTTGCGCCCACCAGCAGAGAACGAACCCCTCGCACCGGCCGCGCATTCGCCCGCCGCGGCGGGCCCGTCAACGGCGCAGGCCTTCTGCGGCACCATGGTCTCCTCGCTCATCGAGAATCCCCCTTCCAAACGGCGAGACCGCCGCGGCTTCCTCGGCCGCAGCGGTCTTCGCCGACCATTCTGCTCTTCTTGCCGTTACTCGACGGCCGCTTCCAGCTTGCGCGCGCGGTCGGCAGCCTGGAGCGCGGTGATGATGTCGCCCAGGTTGTCGCCTTCGAGCACACCGCTGTACGTGCTGTTGAAGCCGATGCGGTGGTCGGTCACGCGGTCCTGCGG
>DVLD01000013.1 GCA_018715725.1 Candidatus Aveggerthella excrementigallinarum | reverse complement strand
GGATAGGTCATGCCCTTGTCGTCGGCCTTGAAGTCCCACGCGGTCATCGTCACGAGGTCGATGACGCCCCAGAAGTTGTCCTCGGCGCCCATCGGCAGCTGCGCGGCAACGGCGTTGGCACCGAGGCGGTCGCGCATGGTCTGGATGGCATGGATGAAGTCGGCGCCGACGCGGTCATACTTGTTGATGAACGCGATGCGCGGAACGCCGTAGCGCTCGGCCTGACGCCACACGGTCTCGGACTGCGGCTGAACGCCCGCAACGGCGTCGAAGACGGCCACAGCGCCGTCGAGGACGCGCAGGGAGCGCTCGACCTCAGCGGTGAAGTCCACGTGGCCGGGCGTGTCGATGATCTGGAAGCGGTACTCCTTGCCGTCCTTGTCACCGCCCGGGTACTTCCAGAAGCACGTGGTGGCAGCGGAGGTGATGGTAACGCCACGCTCCTGCTCCTGGACCATCCAGTCCATGGTGGCGGCGCCGTCATGGACCTCGCCGATCTTGTGCGTCTTGCCGGTGTAGTAGAGGATACGCTCGGTCGTCGTCGTCTTGCCCGCGTCAATGTGGGCCATGATGCCGATGTTGCGCGTATCTTGCAGGGTAAGTTTAGCCATGTATCAAAGCTTCCCTTCGATTACCAACGATAGTGGGAGAAGGCACGGTTGGACTCGGCCATCTTATACAGGTCCTCGCGACGCTTGACGGAGGCGCCGGTGTTCTCGGCGGCGTCCATGATCTCGGCGGCGAGGCGCTGGGTCATGGTGTGCTCCTTGCGCTTGCGGGAGAAGTCGACGATCCAGCGGATGGCCAGCGTGGTGGCGCGGCGGGAGTTGACCTCCATCGGCACCTGGTAGGTGGCGCCGCCAACGCGCTTCGGCTTGACCTCGAGGGTCGGGCGGACGTTGTCCATGGCCTTCTTGAACACGGACAGCGGATCCTGGCCGGTCTTCTCGGCCACGATGTCGAACGCGCCGTAGACGATGCGCTCGGCGAGGGACTTCTTGCCGTGCAGAAGGACCTTGTTAATCAGCTGAGTGACCAGGCGGTTGTTGTAGACTGCGTCCGGCTGGACTTCACGGCGGACTGCTGCTGCTCGACGCGGCATGTAATACTCCTTAATCTCTGCGCGCTTCGGGGTTTGGGGGCGCTCGCGCCCGCTTGACCCATTAGGCCCTCTCTTTCAGGCCCGCGCGACTTACTGCTTTCGTTAGTTCTTCGGCTTCTTGGCGCCGTAGCGGCTGCGGGCCTGGCGACGCTTGTCGACCGCGGCACAGTCGAGGGCAGCGCGGATGACCTTGTAGCGAACGCCCGGGAGGTCCTTAACACGGCCGCCGCGGATGAGCACCATGGAGTGCTCCTGCAGGTTGTGGCCTTCACCCGGGATGTAGGCGGTCACTTCCATGCCGTTGACGAGACGGACACGGCAAACCTTACGGAGTGCCGAGTTCGGCTTCTTCGGCGTGGTCGTGAACACGCGGGTGCACACGCCGCGCTTCTGCGGGTTGCCCTTCAGCGCCGGGGTCTTGCTCTTGGCCTTCGACGTCTGGCGGCCCTTGCGGACCAGTTGGTTGATGGTAGGCAAAACTCTGTCCTTTCAACAAAACTCTCTATTTTTCGAGTGTGCTGAGCTCCTGCACACACGAAAAATGCCTGCGCCCCTTGAGGCGCGAGGATGAACTTTACCATCGGGTATAGGGTGTGTCAAACGCCACGCTGCCGGGCGTATCCATCTTCTTCATATTTCGTTTTCCCAGGTGAATGCCGCTCTTGCGGGCGTTCTGGCACCAAATTCCTTGCTTCTGCCAACTTTTTTCGAAAAAGTTCTTGACCTGCGAGGCGCGCTGGTAAAGGAGGCATAAAGAAACACGGCCCCGACGGTCATGCCGTCAGGGCCGTGCGGTGCATACGCAGGGTGCGGAAGCTTACGCCTGCAGCAGCGGAGCCGCGACCTGCTTCTTGCGGGAGAGCACGCCGGGCATCCAGGTGCCGCCCTGCTGGCAGGTGATGCCGAAGGTCTTCTCGACGATCTCCGGGTTGCCCTCGACGATGAACTGGCTGCCTTCGGCCATGATGTCCGTCACGAGCAGCAGCACGAACTCGTAGCCTTTCTCCTCCACGAGGTCGCGCATGTAGGAGCGCATCTCGTCCTCGCGGGCCATGACGCACGGCAGGTCAACCGTCTCGCGCTGGGCGATGAGCACCGTCTTGCCCGCCACCGGGAACTCCTTGGAGTCGGCGCACACGAGCTTGGCGATGTCCATGGTCTCCTCGCCGCCGCGCTGCTTGAACAGCTTCAGGCCGAACTCCGTGGCGTCCACCATGGCGATGTGCGCGAGCTGCTGGATGACCTCTCGGTCGGTGTCGGTCGTGGTGGGCGACTTCGTGATGACGGTGTCCGTCAGAATGGCGGAGAGCATGATCGTCGCCATGTGCTGGGTGATCGGCACGCGGTACGCCTCGTACATCTTCGTGAGGATGGTGGCGGTGCAGCCCCAGGTCATGAAGACCATCTTGACGGGATTGGCCGTCGTGAGGCCCGCCACGCGATGATGGTCGACGACCTCGACGATGTCGGCCTCCTCGATGCCGTCGACGGCCTGCTGCGGCTCGTTATGGTCGACGAGCACGATCTTCTGGCCGGGCTCGATGCGCTCGATAAGCTCCGGCGGCTCGATGCCCTGCTGGGCGAGCACCCACGCGCTCTCCGGCGGCAGCGGACCCAGGCGGACCGCCTTGTACACCGGGAAGTCTTCCTCGGAATAACGGTCGCGCTCGCGCTCGGCGATGATGTTGTGCATGTTCGCCGCGGCGACGGCCGAGCAGATGGAATCGTTGTCGGGATTCTTGTGTCCGCAGACCAGAATCGTCTCGCTCATCGATCACTCCTTCACGTAAAGGGCTCTAGTAAGAAGTAATGTTCGCGCGTTCGCCGGCGCCTCGCAAGCATGCGTCGGCGAACGCGCAGGTTGGCACGACCCAGGCGCCCTACCCCACCTTGACGATGGGCGCGTAGTCCTTCAGCAGCTTCTTGGTCGTGCCGGTCTTGGCGAAGCGGATGTGCAGCGTGTCGCCGTCCACCTTCACCACCTTGCCGCGCCCGAAGATCTTGTGGTCGACCGCGTCGCCCACCGCGAACGTGGCAGCGGCGGCCGCCTTCTTGCCCACGTCGCGCTGTTGCGAGCGCGGAATCTCGCTCGCGCGGCTGCGGCCCGAGCCCGAAGCGCTCGAGCGGCCGAACACGCGGCCACCGCCGGCCTCGGCGCCCGAGCCGGAAATGCCGCGACGGCTGCCGCGCTTCTCCCAGCCGGTGCCCGCGAAGCCCGCGCTGCCCACGCCGATGGTCTCGGTGAGCTCGGCGGGGATCTCCGCCAGGAAGCGCGAGGGCGGGTTGGCGTTCGATTGGCCGTAGAGCTGGCGGGTGCTCGCGCGCGTGAGGCAGAGGTGCTTGCGAGCGCGCGTGATGGCGACGTAGGCCAGGCGGCGCTCCTCCTCCACCCCCGCCGGGTCCATCATGGTGTTCATGTGCGGGAAGATGCTCTCCTCCATGCCGGCCACGAACACGTAGTCGAACTCGAGGCCCTTGGAGGCGTGCACGGTCATGAGCGTCACGGCCGCGCCGCCCTCGTCGGCGGTGTCAAGGTCGGTGCGCAGCGTCACCCACTCGATGAAGTCGGCGAGCGAGTCGGCCGAAAGCACGCGCGCCGGAGCCTCCCCCACCGCCTCCGCGCCGTCGCCAACGGGAGCATCGTACGCGTCGGCGCCGGTGGGCGCGGCGTACTCGGCGTCCTGGACGTCGTGCGTGGTGGTGTACTCGTCGACAACGCCCAGGAACTCCTTGATGTTCTCGATGCGCCCGCGCGCCTCGTCGGTGTTCTCCTGCTGCAGCGCCGCCACCAGGCCGCTCTTGTCGATGATGGCCTCCACCACACGGCGCAGATCGCCGCCGTACGAGGCAGCCTCCTTCACGAGCTCCACGAAGCCGCCGAGCGCCTTGCGGGCGGCAGGGCGCAGCTCCGTGTCGACGATGGCGAGCTCGGCCGCCTGCATGAACGTGAGGCCGCCGCCGCGCGCGCTCTGCTCGACGCGCTCCACCGTGGATTTGCCGATGCCGCGGCGTGGCACGTTGATGACGCGCTTGGCGGCCACGTCGTCGGACGGGTTCACGACGAGCGTGAGGTACGCCATGACGTCGCGAATCTCCTGACGGTCGAAGAAGCGCGTGCCGCCCACGATGCGGTACGGAACGCCCGCGCGCAGCAGCATGTCTTCGAGCATGCGGCTCTGCGCGTTCGTGCGGTAGAAGACGGCGATTTGGTCGTAGCTCACGCCGGCGCGCCGGCGCTTCTCGATCTCGCCGGCAATCCAGCGGCCTTCGTCGCGCTCGTCGCTCGCGAGGTACACCTGGATCTTGTCGCCGTCCTCCGCGTCGGTGAACAGCTTTTTCTGCTTGCGGTGCGCGTTGTTGGCGATGACGGCGTTCGCGGCCGCCAGGACGTTGCCCACGCTGCGGTAGTTCTGCTCGAGCTTCACCACGTGCGCCTGCGGGTAGTCCTCCTCGAACTCGAGGATGTTGCGGATGTCCGCGCCGCGCCACGAGTAGATGGACTGGTCGTCGTCGCCCACGACCATGATGTTGCGGTGCCCCGCCGCCAGGTAGCCGCAGATGGCGTACTGGGCGTGGTTCGTGTCCTGGTACTCGTCCACAAGAATGTAGCGGAATCGGCGCTGATAGGCCGCAAGCACGTCAGGGTGGTTCTTGAACAGCAGGTACGTGTAGAGCAGCAGGTCGTCGAAGTCGAAGGCGTTCGCCGCCTTCAGGCGCTCCTGCAGGCGCGCGTAGACGCGGGCTGCCACCTTGCCCACCGGGTCCGCCACCTGCGACTCGAAAACGCCGGGGACGAGCAGCTCGTTCTTCGCCTCGGAAATACGGCCGCGCAGCGTCTTCTCGGGCCAGCGCTTGGGGTCCAAGTCAAGCTCCGCCATGATCTCGCGGACGAGCTGCTTGGAGTCGCCGTCGTCGTAGATGGTGAAGCTCTTCGAGAAGCCGAGCGCCTCGGCGTTCGCGCGGAGGATGCGCACGCACATGCTGTGGAACGTGGAGACCCACATGCCCTGGGCGGCGGGGCCCACCAAGCCTGCAAGGCGCTCGCGCATCTCGGCCGCCGCTTTGTTCGTGAACGTGATGGCCAGGATCTCCCACGGGCGTGCGCCGCAGTCTTCCAACAGATGGGCGATACGGTACGTGAGCACGCGCGTCTTGCCGGAGCCTGCGCCCGCCAATACCAGCAGGGGGCCTTCCGTGCACAGGACCGCCTCGCGCTGCGGTCCGTTCAAGGTGTCCAAGTCGATGCTCATGCGCCGTCCTTTCGCTCTCGCGCGGTTTTTCGCGAACGGCCATTGTACCGCTCGGCAGAATGCGCGGCCGCCGGAGACGGTGCGCGTGCGGGGTATGCACGAAAAAAGCTCGAACGACACAGGGAGGGGCGAATCAGTTTCCCCCGAAACGAAGAAGGCCGGCGACATGCCGACCTTCCTACTGCGCGCTCGTGCGCTTAGGCGTTCGACGCGAGGTTTCGTTAGACGATCTTCTTCCCGAAGACGGCAGCGATCTCGCGCAGCTCCGCCACCAAGTCCGTGAACTGGGCAGGCGTCAGCTGCTGCGGGCCGTCGGAGAGGGCCTTCGGCGGGTTCGGGTGCACCTCGATCATGATGGAATCGCAGCCCACGGCCACCGCGGCCTTCGCCAGCGACGGCACGAGGTCGCGCACGCCCGCCGGGTGCGAGACGTCCACGCAGATGGGGTACAGGCTCTGCTTGTGCACCACGGGCACGGCCGAGATGTCGAGCGTGAAGCGCGTGGCGGTCTCGAACGTGCGGATGCCGCGCTCGCACAGCACGACGTTGTCGTTGCCCTCGGCGGTCACGTAGTCGCACGCCGCCAGCCACTCGGAGATGGTGCCGGCGAAGCCGCGCTTGTACAGGACCATCTTGTGCGAGTCGCGCGTGACGTGGCCGATGTTCTTCAGCAGGCTGAAGTTCTGGAAGTTGCGCGCGCCCACCTGCAGGCCGTCCACGTAGGAGTGGACGAGCTCGCAGTGCGCGGAGTCCATGACCTCCGTGAGGGTCTTCAGGCCGTACGCATCGCCCGCCGCCTTCATGATCTGCAGCGCCTCTTCGCCCAGGCCCTGGAACGAGTGCGGGTTCGTGCGCGGCTTGAAGGCGCCGCCGCGAATCCAGCGCAAGCCCAGGCCGGCAATGCACGCGGCCACTTCGTTGAACTGCTCTTCGCTCTCCACGGAGCACGGGCCCGCGAAGATGGTGATCTCGTCGGTGCGGGTGCCGTAATCCGGGAGCTTCGTTGCTATCTGTTCGCTCATACTGACGGCGTCTCCTTCATGACTTTCAGGATGCAGGAATAAATCTCGCGCAGGTTCTCGTTATAGAGCGGGCCGTCGTTATAGCTGTCGACCTTCTCAAAGATCTCTTCCTCGCGCTTGGGGTCGTACAGGCCCATGTGAGCGCCGGGCTTCAGACCGCGGATAACGAGCGAATGGCCCGCGCGCTTGTTCAGAAGCGCGACCAGCTCCTTATCGATCTCGTCGATCTTCGCACGATGCTCTTCGATCTGCGCAAGCACGCTGTTCTCTTCGGACATCGTTCGTTCCTTTCCCTCTGCTTCGCTGCGCGGACATGCCGTGGCAGCACGCAGGGCAAACCTGCGTGCTGCCACTATAATGCAACAACCCCACTCCGCAGATACGCTCCAAGCGCGCAACACGTTGGAAACGTTGCGAATGCAACACAACACGAAGGCCCTCGGGCGACGGGAATGCCGCGTCCGAGGGCCTTCGAAGCGAAGCGCGTTCGTGCCGCCTACACCGAGATCACGAGGAAGTAGAACAGCACCGCAGCGCCCACGATGATGCGGTAGACGCCGAACGCCGTGAAGTCGTGCTTCTTCACGTAGCCCACCAGGAACTTGATGGCCAGCACCGAGACCAGGAACGCCACCACCAGGCCAATGGCGAAGATCATCCACTCGACGCCCGTGTAGGCGAAGCCGTGGCGGAAGAACTTCAGCAGGCTCCAGCCGAACATGATGGGGATGGCCAGGAAGAACGCGAACTCCGTGGCGATGGTGCGCGACGTGCCGAGCAGCATGGAGCCGATGATGATGGAACCGGAGCGCGACGTGCCCGGGATGACCGCCAGGCTCTGGAAGACGCCAATGGCGAAGGCCTTGCCGTAGGAGAGCTCGTCGAAGGTGTTGACCTTCGAGATGACGCTGGACGCGTCGTACTCAGTGTCGGCGTCAGGGTCGACCGACCGGTACGCGCCCGCCCCCGCCGCGGCTCCGCCGCGCGCGTGCTTGCCCAAGGGGGCGCTTGCCTCCGCGATGCGACGGCGGTTGCGCAGCTCCATGACGATGAAAATCACGCCGTAGACGATAAGGGCCGTGGCCACCACGATGGCAGCGATGTCCTCGTTCGTCATGATGTTCGACTCCACCCAGTCGTCGAGCGCCAAGCCCACGATGGCGGCGGGAATGGAGCCCACGACCACCTTCGCCCAGATGTTCCACGTCGTGCGCTTCTGCTCGGGCGTCTTGCGGCGTGAGAACGGGTTGAGCTTGTTGAAGAACAGGATGATGACGGCCATGATGGCGCCCAGTTGGATGACCACGAGGAAGGTGCTGTAGAACTCCTCGGAGACGTTGAGCTTCACGAACTCGTCAAGCAGCATCATGTGGCCCGTCGACGAGATGGGAAGCCATTCGGTGATGCCCTCGACGATGCCGAACAGGACCGCCTTGAGCGCTTCGAACAGAATCATGCAGTGTCTTTCTCTTGGATTACCGCGTGCTTTTTTTGCATGCCATTATGGCGTCGGACATTCTATAGCAAGTGCGGTATGCTAAAAGGCACGCTTCAAGCACCCGACAAAAGGAACAAAGCACATGAACGAATCCTCCTACGCAGGCCAGAAAGTCCTCGTCTTCGACTTCGGCGCCCAGTACGGCCAGCTGATCGCCCGCCGCGTGCGCGATCTGCACGTCTACTCCGAGATCGTGCCGTGCGACATCACGGCCGAAGAAGTCCGCGCCATCGCCCCCGCCGCCATCATCCTCTCCGGCGGCCCCGCCAGCGTCTACGCCGAGGACGCCCCCTCCATCGACCCCGAGGTCCTGGAGCTGGGCATCCCGGTGCTCGGCTTCTGCTACGGACAGCAGATCATGGCCGTCACGCTGGGCGGCGAAGTGGGCCACACCGAGAAGGGCGAGTACGGCCCCGCCCCGCTCACGCGCACGGACGATGGCGTCTCCGCCCTGTACGGGGACACGCCCGCCGAGCAGACCGTGTGGATGAGTCACCGCGACGCCGTGAGCCGCGCGCCAGAAGGCTTCCTCGTGACCGCGAAGACCGACGTCTGCCCCATCGCCTCCATGGAGTGCGCCGAGCGCAAGCTGTACGCCACGCAGTTCCACCCGGAGGTGCGCCACACCCCGCACGGCAACGACCTGCTGAAGAACTTCCTGTTCGGCATCTGCGGCCTCGAGCAGAACTGGACCATGGACTCCATCATCGAGGACTCCATCGCCGCGATTCGCGCGCAGGTGGGCGAAGACCGCGTCATCCTGGGCCTTTCGGGCGGCGTCGACTCGTCCGTGGTGGCGGCGCTCTGCGCGAAGGCCATCGGCCGCCAGCTGACCTGCGTGTTCGTGAACCACGGCCTGCTGCGCAAGAACGAGCCCGAAGAGGTCGAGGAGGTGTTCACCAAGCAGTTCAACGTTGACTTCGTGCACGTGCACGCCGAGGACCGCTACGCCGAGCTGCTGGCGGGCGTCACCGACCCCGAGCAGAAGCGCAAGATCATCGGCACGCAGTTCTGGCAGGAGTTCTTCGCCGTGGCGCAGGACCTGGCCGAAGACGGCCGCCCGGTGAAGTTCCTGGCGCAGGGCACCATCTACCCCGACATCATCGAGAGCGGCGCGCGCAAGACGGGCGGCAAGGCGTCCACCATCAAGAGCCACCACAACCTCATCCCGTTCCCCGACGGCGTCCACTTCGACCTGATCGAGCCGCTTGATCACTTCTTCAAGGACGAGGTCCGCGCGCTGGGCACGGCACTGGGCCTGCCGGACCACATCGTGCATCGCCAGCCGTTCCCGGGCCCGGGCCTGGCCATCCGCATCATCGGCGACGTGACGCCCGAGAAGCTGGAGATCCTGAAGAACGCCGACGCCATCGTGCGCGAGGAGCTGGACGCGTACAACGCGCGCCTGTTCGAAGAGACCGGCGAGCGCAACAGCGAGCACAGCTGCTGGCAGTACTTCGCCGTGCTGCCCGACATCAAGAGCGTGGGCGTCATGGGCGACGAGCGCACCTACCAGCGCCCCGTCATCCTGCGCGCCGTGGAGAGCTCGGACGCCATGACGGCAGACTGGGCGAAGCTCCCCTACGACGTCCTGGCTCGCGTGAGCGGCCGCATCGTGGCAGAGGTCCCCGGCGTCAACCGTGTCGTCTACGACATCACGTCCAAACCTCCGGCGACGATCGAGTGGGAGTAGGCTGATAGGGTTCTGACCTGCATTTTTGAGTGCCGCACTGTGCCGCTGAGTTTCGTTTCGTACGAGAGTCATGGCAAAGCCGCCAGCGATGTTGGTGAGTAAATACGATAACCGAGCCTCCGTTCCCGCGTTGGGACGGAGGCTTTTTCTTTGTCGTTTTACTCCCTTTCACCTGCGATTTCGCGATTTACTCCCCCGTGTTTCAAGACGGCAAGGCACGGTGCGGCATTCGGAGGAACGGGAGTAAGGATTCATCCCAAGTGAGTAGACGCGCGATTTTTGTCTCCGAGAGCCAAACGGGGCCGTTTCGGGGCCTGTGAAACTCAAATCGAACTCAATAGGCTTTTCGGCGGTCTTCTCACAGCGTTTTCCCAGGTGGTTAATGGGGAGTAAAGAATCTCGCCGCCTCAATGAAAACGGGAGTAACCAGGGGAAATGCCGCGGCGTACTGCCGCGTGCCGCCGTGTAAGCCACCGCGTCATTTACTCCCCAGGTGCGCCGGAAATGCCTTGGCATGCAATGGGGAGTAAAAACTCAGCTTACGCAGGCCCGAGCGGCGCTCGCCGCCTGGTCCACCGTCCTGATTCGGTTGCGTTGATCGCGAAATGCGGAGAGCCGCTACAGCGAGGCTTTCCAGTCCTCGTATTCGTCGGCGTCGATCTTGCCGTTTTCGAGCTGCGCGCGCTTCTCTGCCCACAGTTCGATCGCCATCGCGGCTTTGGGCGCGTGCGGCGCCTTGGGGTTCAGGGAGAGGCCCGTGCCGTCGGCTGCGGGCACGATGCCGAAGGAGTCCTCGAGCCGCACGAGCAGCGACATGAGGTCGCCCGCAGTCTCGACGCCGTAATCCTTGAGGGCGTTGACGGACACGCCGAGCGCCGCGGAGATGGACTCGAGCAGCTCGGGCTTCACGGCGCGGATGCCGCTCTCGTAGTGGCGCACGGCCCCCTCGGTCA
>DVLD01000147.1 GCA_018715725.1 Candidatus Aveggerthella excrementigallinarum | reverse complement strand
GAGCGAGCTGAACCTGGAAGGCATGGCCATCGCGCCGGGCGTCGTCGAGACCATCGTCTCGCTCGCCGTCCGCGAGGTGGAAGGCGTCGTCTCCGTCGGCCCGGCAGGCGGCCTGCGGTTGTTCGGCAACCGCCAGGGCGGCCAGGGCATCGAGGTGACGGCCGACGAGAACGACGAGCTCCATGTGGACGTGCACGTTGACGTGCGCTACGGCATCTCGCTGCCGAAGGTGGCGGAGGACATCCGCACCTCGGTGGCCGACGCCGTGACGTCCCAGGTGGGGCTGAAAGTGGCGGCGGTCGACGTGTACGTCGAGGCCGTCCAGTTCGAATAAAAACCATTCGCGCCGTCTTGCGCGGCGCGCACGAGCGTCCGGAGAATCGGCAGCGCGCGGCACACGCCGCCCGCGCCGACTCCGGACGTTTCCTGCACGGCACGTTGACACAGGGACCTTCAAGAAGGAAAGACCGAGAGCATGAGCAAGAAAAACAGGCGTCCGCACCATCACCACGAGCGCACCGAAGCGCGCCGTCTGGCGCTGCAGGTGCTCTACCAGAGCGAGATGGTCGAGAAGGCGCCGAGCGCCATCCTGGCCGACAAGGCCTACGTCGCCGAAGAAGGCGTGCCTTCCGCGTACGCCGAGCGCCTGCTGCGGGGCGTCGAAGAGCACCGCGAAGAGATTGACGACCAGCTGCGCACCGCTTCCGAGAACTGGACACTCTCGCGCATGCCCGCCGTCGACCGCGCGCTGTTGCGCATGGCGGCATGCGAGATGCTCTACGTGGACGAGGTTCCGCTGTCCGTCTCCATCAACGAGGCGGTGGAGCTGGCCAAGCGCTTCGGCGGCGGCGACGACTCGCACCGCTTCGTGAACGGCATCCTAGGCCGCATCGCCCGCGGCATCGAAGCCGAGGGCGCGCAGGCGGCAGAAGAGGAGCTGCCCTCCGCCGTGGATCTGGCCGCCGCCGCGTTCGCGCGCGAGCTGGCCGAAGAGGGCGAGGCCCCGGTTGCGGCAGGCGCTGCCGCAATGCCGCAGGACGCCGCCGAGCCGGCGGTTTCGGCCGAAAAGCCTGCTCCCGCTGCCGTTTCCGCCGAAGACGCGGCCCAGGAGTAAGACCATGGAGCAAGCCGAGCAGACCGCCGAGCGCTCTCTGAGCGCGCCCGACGCCGTCGGCGTGCCGGCCGTGGCGTCCGCTGCCGCGCCCGCGCTCGCTGACGACGCGCAGTCCGCCGCCGTCTCCGCCAACGACGCTGCCACGTCCGACGTGGACACGGAGGACGCGGGCAGCGAGTTCTCCGCCCTGCGCGCGCGCCTGGAGGAGATCGCTGCCGCGGTGTCTGCCGACGATATCTCGCTCGACGACGCGCTCGACCTCTACGAAGAGGCGGCGAAGCTGGGCGCGCAGGCGACGGACGCGCTCGAGGGCGAGACGACGCACGGGAATGTGGGGTAGACGCATGCAACCAAGGATTCTTGACGCAGTAAACTCGCCGCGCGATTTGAAGGTGCTGACCGAGGACGAGCTTGCCATCCTGGCTGACGAGGTCCGCCAAGAGATCGTGGCGGTCACCTCGCGCACGGGCGGGCACGTCGCCTCCAGCCTGGGCGCGGTCGAGATCATCCTGGCGCTCCATTCGCTCCTGGACTGCCCGAAGGACAAGATCGTCTTCGACGTGGGCCATCAGGCATACGCGCACAAGCTCGTCACCGGCCGTCGCGAGGAGTTCAAGACCCTGCGCCAGTACCAGGGCCTCTCCGGCTTCACCAAGCCCGCCGAAAGCCCCTACGACGTGCACTGCTCCGGCCATGCGTCGGACTCGCTCTCCATCGCGCTCGGCCTGGCGAAGGCCCGCGCGCTCAAGGGCACGGACGAGAAAATCGTCGCCGTCATCGGCGACGCGTCGCTTGCCGGCGGCATGGCGTTCGAAGCGCTCAACGCCATCGGCCAGGCGCAGCTGCCGCTCGTCATCATCCTGAACGACAACGAGATGTCCATCTCGCGCAACGTGGGCGCGCTCATGAAGCACCTGGGCTTCATCCGCGCCACGAAGGAGTACCGCGAGACGCGCGACCACGTGCAGGACTTCCTGGAGCAGCACGGCAAGCTGGGCGAGGGCATGGTCAATTTCGGGCGCAGCATGAAGGACTCGCTCAAGCAGTTCGTGGTGCCGAACGCCATGATCTTCGAGCAGCTGGGCATCGTGTGCACCGCGCCTATCGACGGCCACAACATCCATACCCTGCGCGAGACGCTCTCGAGCGTGCTGCAGGCGGACGGCCCGGTGCTCGTGCACGTGGTGACGAAGAAGGGGCATGGCTACGGCCCCGCCGAGGCCGACCCTGAGACGTTCCATGGCGTGGGCCCGTACGACATCCCCACGGGCAAGCAGCTGAAGAAATCCGGCGGCGCGCCGTCGTACACGAACGTCTTCGGCGAAGCGCTCGTGCACGAGGCCGAGGCGAACCCTGACGTGGTGGGCATCACGGCCGCCATGAAGGGCGGCACGGGCCTCACGAAGCTGGGGGAGCGCTTCCCCGACCGCTGCATTGACGCCGGCATTGCTGAAGAGAACGCCGTCGGCATGGCGGCGGGCTTGGCCGTGGGCGGCAAAAAGCCGGTAGTGGCCATCTACTCCACGTTCATGCAGCGGGCTATCGACCAGATGATCATCGACAACGCCATCACCAACGACGACGTGGTGTTCTGCCTTGACCGCGCGGGCTTGGTGGGCGATGACGGCCCCACGCACCACGGTGTGTTCGACCTGGTGTACGCGCGCATGGTGCCCGGCATGCAGGTGCTCGCGCCGTCCGACGAGGCGGAGCTGGTGAACGGCCTGCACACGGCGCTCGCCCTGGGCGGCCCGTTCACCATCCGCTATCCGCGCGGTGCGGCGGAAGGCGTGCCGCTGCCCGAAGAGCCCGAGGTCATGGAGCCGGGCGTGGCGCGCCGCGTGCGCGAGGGCTCCGACGTGGCCATCCTGGCGTTCGGTCGCATGGTGGGGCAGGCCGCGCGCGCAGCGGAGCTCCTGGCGGAGGACGGCATCGAGGCGCGCGTGGTGGACATGCGCTGGGCCAAGCCGCTCGACCGCACGGCCATCAAGAACGCCGCGCAGACCAAGCTCGTGGTCACCATCGAGGAGGGCGTGGTCTGCGGCGGCGCGGGCGAAGGCGTGCTCGAGGTGCTCTCCGAGCAGGGGCTTGCCGTGCCGACGCTCGTGCTGGGCATCCCCGACCGGTTCGTGGGGCAGGGCAAGGTGGACCTGCTGTTCAAAGAGATCGGCCTCGATCCGGAGGGCATTGCCTCCCGTATCCGCGAGGAGCTGGCGTAGCGGCTGCTTCCGTTCGCGATCGTTCATTGGCGCCCTGTTGCTTGATGGCAAGCGACAGGGCGCTTCTCTGCGTGCGGCAGAAAATAAAAAAAACTCATTTGAATTCTCGGAAGTAAACCTTTTACCTCTAATCTTTCGCAGTTCCTGAAATGAGCTCGCATCGGGTGCCCCTTAGGGGGTCTTCTTCTCTTAACGCGAAGCCCAATCCGAAAGGAGGAACGATGCGCGAGGAGAAGAAGGCGAGGAGGCCGCTCACGTACGACGACAGGCTCGCGATAGAGCGAGGGCTCAACAGGGGCGACACGATCTCCTGGATAGCGAGGACGATAGGCAGGGCTCCGAAGGTGGTGCGCGAGGAGGCAAGGCGCAACTGGACCGCCGACCCGAGCGGCCACCTCGTTGTCCAGAACAGGAACATATGCGTCAAGTACGCGAAGTGCGAGGTGAAGCGGCTGTGCAAGGGCATGTGCATAGCTCCGTGCCGGAAATGCCGAGACTGGCTGTGCAACTCCCTCTGCCCCGAGTTCGAGGCGAGGCCGTGCCCAAGACTGGATCGGACGCCGTTCTGCTGCAACGCATGCCCCGAGCGGATTGGGAGCGGCTGCCGCCATCTTTACCGCTTCTACGAGGCGAAGTTCGCCCAGGACTTGGCGGAAGCGCGCAGGAGGGACGCGCGGAAGGGGATAGACTGCGATCCCGAGGCGTTCGAGGAGGCCATCGAGGTCATCAAGGCGGGCCTGGCGAAAGGCCAGAGCCCCGCGCACATCATCGAGGCCAATCCTGACAAGGTGCCGTTCGGGACGAGGAGCCTGTACAACTACCTAGCCGGCGCGAAAGCGGACACCCTAACGAAGCTGGACCTTCCGCGGGCCGCGCGCTACAAACCGCGAAACAGGTCCGCAGACGGCGGGAAATCGCCCCAAATTCCCAGAGCGGCGCTGGAAGGGCGCAGGTGGTCCGATTTCTGCGCTCTCGACCCCATGGACCAGGAGAACGCCGTCGAGATGGACACGGTGGTGGGCAGGCTGGGAAAAGACACGCAATGCCTGCCGACCCTATTCATGCGCCGGATAGGCTTCCAGTTCTACACCCTGCTCCCTGACAAGACCGCGTCCAGCGTGGTCGAAGCCCTGGACTCTCTGCAGGACCTCTGCGGCCCAAGGTTCCCGAAGCTGTTCGGCGCAGTGCCGACGGACAGGGGAAGCGAGTTCGCCGACGCCGAGCGAATAGAACACGGAAAAGACGGCCGGGCACGTCTGCGACTGTACTACTGCGACCCGAACAGGTCGCAACAGAAGGGAAGGGCAGAGCGCAACCGCGAAGAGCTGCGGCGAATGCTCCTTAAGAGCAAGACCAACTTCGACAGGCTCACAGGGCGCGACATGGCGGCATGCATGAGCCACGTCAACAGCTACATGAGAGGGTCGATGGGCTGGGCGAGCCCCATGGACCTCGCCAGTGCGCTGTTCCCCAAAGGGCTACTCGACGCCTACGGCATAGAGTCGATCGAGCCTGGGGAGGTGAACCTTGCGCCGTCGTTGGTGCCGCATGCGATGACCCAGCTGTAGCCGCGAAGAAATAGCAACCCGGCAGCAACCGGCAGTCGTTTTACCTGCACTCTTTCGCAAGACGA
>DVLD01000146.1 GCA_018715725.1 Candidatus Aveggerthella excrementigallinarum | reverse complement strand
GGAAGGTACCAGTCCGTCGTGAACGCCACGCCTTCGGAGATGCCCGTGCGGCCTTCGTGGTCCGTCACGCGCACCAGGAGCGACTCGCGCTCGGAAAGCGTCGTCTTCGCCGTGCGAATGGGCTGGACGAGCGGCTGCTTCACGCGGAAGACCTCGACCTTCTCCACGCGGATGCGCTCGTCGTAGGCGCGGCGCAGCGCCGTGCGGTCGACCTTGCCGATGCCCGTGCGCGGGAACTCCTCGATAACCAGGATGTCGTCAGGCCGGTACACCTTCGAAAGCACGCCTTCGAGCGCGGCGCCCACGCCCTCGGCGAAGCGCTGGGCGGAGGCCGACGGCGCAAGGCGCTCGTCCTGCGGCTCGGCGACGTCCGCTGAAGCCGCGCGCGACGGCACGAAACGCGACGGACCGGCAAGCCCAGGGCGCACGTCCAGATCAGCCAGGGCGCCCGGCTCGTCCACGCTGCCGCGCTGACGCTTCTCGCTTGCGCGGAGCACGCGCTGGACCGCCTGGCGTTCCGGGCGCGGCGAGCGCTCCACCACGGCAACCGGGCGGCGCCCCCACGTCGCGTCAAGCGCGCCGAACACGTACGCGTCGGTCACCCCGGGCACGAACAGGAGCTTCTTTTGGATCTCGGCAGGGTAGACGTTCTCGCCGCCCGATACGAACATGTCGTCGGTGCGCTCAGCCACCTGCACCGTGCGCCGCCGCACGCTCGCGCGGTCGCCGGTGAGCAGGTAGCCGTCCGCCGTGAACGCGGCGCGGGCGTTCAGGTAGCCCGCGCACACGCCCGGGCCCGTCACGGCCAGCTGGCCGAAGCCTTCCGCGTCGGGCGCCACGACGGTGGCGCGATAGCCCGGCAGCAAGTCCAGCCTGCCGGAGAAATCCTTCGTGACGAGCGACAGGGCGACGTTGCTCGACGTCTCCGTCATGCCGTAGCTCGCGTAGACCCGCGCGCCGACGGCGACCGCGGCCTGCAGCGTGCGCGGGTTGGGCGCCGCCCCGCCAAGCAGGATGCAGCGGTAGCCCGCCAGCACGTTGGCGGATTCGGCCACCGTCTTGAAACGACGCAGGCGGTCGGCGTCCTCCCGGCGGGCGTGCAGCGCGACGGCCTGCGCGTGCGACGCGTGCCGCCCGCGCAGCGCCGCAAGCGACGGGTCGACGGCGTGCGGGTCCGCGGCAGGGGCCGCATCCGCTACGCCGTCGCCGGCCGCCTTCGCATGCCGCGCGTGCGCGCCGCCGACCTCGATCTCGTCGTCGAGGTCCGCTTCGACGTCAGCCCAGGCCAGCATGTCCTGCAGCATTTTGTCCACCACGGAGATATGCGTCGCGGCATAGCGCGCCGCGTCGCCCATGACCTGCGCCACGTCGAAGCGGCGGTACAGCAGAAACGAGCACCCCGCCAGGATGGAGCGCACCATGACCTGGAAGCCGCCGATATGGTAGAGCGGCAACGCAAGCTGCCACACGTCGGTGGCGGCAGCGTCCAGGTGCTCGTTGAAGGCCGCGGCGGAGCCGGTGAGGTTGCGCCAGGTGAGCTCGACCGCCTTCGGACGGCCTGACGTGCCCGACGTGAACATGACGACCGCGCGGTCGTCGAGCGAGAACTGCGCAGCGTACCGTTCGGCGTGATGGCGCAGCACATGGCGCGTGCGCTCGTCGCTCACCTCGTGCAGCATCCCCACAACGCTCGCCTCGTCCAGGCGCGCCGCCACGTGGTAGCCGTTGCGCTCAAGGTCAGCCAGGCGCTCGTCCTTCTCGACCTGCGTCAAGCGCCGGTTGAGCGCCACGAGCGCGAACCCGCCGTACCCCGCCGCCACGGCCAGCAGCACGAGCGCCGGGCAGTTGTCCATATTGCACGCCACGAACGACCCGCGCCGCACGCCTTGCAGCTGCAGAGCGCGCGCCAACCCGGCCGCTTGCAGGCGCACCTGCGCGTTCACGAACGTGCGCCCCTCGAACAGGAAGCACACGCCGCGCGGATGGTTGCGAGTATTACGTTCAAGCTCCGTGATCATGCTACGTTTCAGCTCCGTTTACTTCTTCGACCGGCGAACCCTAGCCCCGCGCGTCGGCGCGCAGGGCGCCTGCCCAACATCCGTGCGCTCTCGGTGTGCGCGACGCAGGCGCCCAACGTTCGCGAGCCATCGGCGTGCGCGGTGCGCGAAAATGACCGATTATCACCCTCTCGACCGCACGCAGGGACGTGCCTTGCTTTGCAGAATGGCGAAACCCCAGTTCACGTGACCCATCCTAAGAAGTGCTCCTTGCCGCACGGGCATTCGAGCGTGACAATCGGTGACTTTTGCGCATGCTTGCGTACTTTCGCGCGCATTTGCGTGCCTTCGTGCACACTACGCGCTTGTGCGTCTTCGTGCGCGCTGCGCGCTTGCGCCCTGCCGGGACATTACGGGAACTTTGGGTACTTCGTGAAGTCCGGCTTGCGCTTCTCCTTGAAGGCATCGCGGCCTTCCTTCGCCTCGTCGGTGGTGTAGTACAGCAGCGTGGCATCGCCGGCGAGCTGCTGGATGCCGGCCAGGCCGTCGGTTGCGGCGTTGAAGGACGCCTTCATGAAGCGCAGGGCCGTCGGGCTGAACTGCAGCATCTCCTGCGCCCACTTCACGCACTCCGCCTCAAGCTCTTCGAAGGGCACCACCGCGTTGACCAGGCCCATCTCGAGCGCTTCGGCGGCAGTGTACTGGCGGCAGAGGTACCAGATCTCGCGCGCCTTCTTCTGGCCCACGAGCGCAGCCAGGTAGCCCGCGCCGTAGCCGGCGTCGAAGCTTCCCACTTTCGGGCCCGTCTGGCCGAACTTCGCCGTCTCGGCGGCAATGGACAGGTCGCACAGGATGTGCAGGACGTGGCCGCCGCCGATGGCGTAGCCGTTCACCATGGCGATGACCGGCTTCGGCACCACGCGGATCAGGCGCTGCAA
The DNA here is from genome assembly GCA_018715725.1 of Candidatus Aveggerthella excrementigallinarum. GTDB lineage: Bacteria > Actinomycetota > Coriobacteriia > Coriobacteriales > Eggerthellaceae > Aveggerthella > Aveggerthella excrementigallinarum. The sequence continues at coordinate 8,393 of DVLD01000146.1, read as the reverse complement.
ATCGAGCACGTTCAGGCGCGGGATGTTGTCGGAGCCCACATAGCCGCCGTTGCCGCGAATCTTCTGGTCGCCGCCCGAGCAGAACGCCTCGTCCTCATGGCGACCGCCGTGGTTCATGCCCGTGAGGATGATGACGCCGACCTCAGCGTCATCGCGCGCCTCCGTGAACGCGTCGTACATCTCGTTCACCGTGAGCGGCGTGAACGCGTTGCGGCGTTCGGGCCGGTTGATGGTGATCTTCGCGATGCCGTCGTAGGTTTCGTACACAATCTCCTGGTACGCCTTGCCCGGCTTCCAGGGGAACGTCTTCGCTTCTCCCATCGGGACTCCTATCGTCATCTCGCCCGTGCGCAGGGCGCCAGGGCCAGTCTCTCGTCTATTCGCGCGCGCCCGCAGCAGAGCATCCGCGCGCGTCGCACAGCGCCAAGAACGGGCGCACGTGACCGCACAGCATGGCCGGCCGCTCAAGATGGACGTTGTGCCCGCACGGCATGAGCGTGCAGACGGCGCACCCGCGCGCGGCCAACTTCACGGCAACTTTAGTATATTTCTCATCCGCCATGCCCGCCGCATACAAAATGGGCATGCGCAGCCTGCGCACGGCGTCGGTCAAGCTCGGCATGGCATGCTGGCCCGAGCCCTGGATGCAGCGCGCCAGCACGGCAGGATCGCACGAAAGCCGCACCTGACGGAGCAGGGCGCGCGCCTCGTCGTCCATGCCCTGCTGGCTTGCGAACAGGGGCAGCCCCTCCCAGTAATCAACGAACGCCTCGATGGAGCCCGTGCGCAGTCGCTCCACCCATGCGGCGTCGCGCGCGTTCAGGGCAGCGCGGGCTTCGGGCGTCTCGGGGCCCAAGCCGGCGCTCTCGAGCACGAGCGATGACGCGCGGTCAGGATGCGCGGTCGCGAACATGAGGGCGACGCGACCCCCCATGGAGTACCCCATGAGGTGCGCGCGCCCGTCCGCGCCCACCAGCTCCACCAGGTCGCGCACGGCGGCGACGGTCTCTTCCGCGCGGTACGCCAGCGCGCCCGCCGGAGCGTCGCTTCGCCCGAACCCAGCAAAGTCGAGCGTGTACACGGGACGGTCCTGCGAAAGCTCCTCCAGCAGCCTCGCTCCCCATGCGCGCGAATCCTGCATGAAGCCGTGCAGCAGCACGAGCGGCGTTGCCGTCCCTGCACGCACGGCGCATGGGCCATCGGCAACGGCAGCGCCCCTCACGCCAATCTCGGCAGCGCTTCCTTCGCCGGCGACAGCGGCGCCCCCGTCGCCGGCGATAACAGCGTCCCCGTCACCGGCGATGGCGACGTCCTGCTCGTCGCAAGCGCACGCGGCAGCGCCCTGCCCGCCTCCCGCTCCGTCCGACGCGATGCGCCGAGCGTCGTCCAAGCGCGGCGTGCGCACGAAATGGCGCACGCCGTTCAGTTCGCAAAAGAACCCACCATCGGTCAGCTCAATGCCGTCCATGCCGCCTCCTTGCGCGGTGCGTCGCATCGCGCGACCCTGCCCGCCCGTCGCTTACTGGTAGTCCGCGTAACGCTCTTTCAAGCCCTGCAGCGGCACGTCCGCCTCGAGCAGGCTCATGCCCGGACGCCCCACGAGCGCGCGGTACGCCGTGCGGAAGTCCGCCACGTTCACGACGCGCGCGTACGGCACGTCGAACGCCGCCGCTATCTGCCCGAAGTCGGCATGCTCGGGCGTGAGGAACAGCCGCTCGAAGTACGCGTCCTCCGATTTCTGCGGCAGCATGTCGAAGATGCCGCCGCCATGGTTGTTGAGCAGCACGATCACGAAGCTCGGCGCAAGCTCGCCCGCCTCGCGGTGCACGCGCATAAGCTCCGCGTTGAGCGCGAACGCCGAGACGTCGTGCAGCAGCGAAAGGTCGCCGATGAGCAGCGTGGCCTGGCGATACGCCTGCGCCGCGCCGAGCGCGGTGGAGAGCGTGCCGTCGATGCCGTTCAGGCCGCGGTTGCCCAGAATATCGAAGCGCGCGCCTTTGTCGCAGAACGTGTCCACGGCGCGAATGGACATGCTGTTCGCCGCGAACAGCAGCGAGCGGTCCGGCAGCTCGTCGAGCAGCGCGCTCACGTACGCCCCTTCGAAGCCGGCCTCCACCTCGCGCACCGCCCCCACGCGAGCGCGCTCCTCTTCGTTGCGGCGCGCCCACGCCTGCGCGAGGCGCTCCTGGCCGTGCTCCTTGAGCACGTGCCCGCCCGTGCGGTCGGCGGCCGCGTTCAGGTCGCGCACGAAATCGCGCGGCGCCATGCGCACGAACAGGTCGGTCCCTGCGTTGAAGTCGCGTGTCTCCAGCTGGTCCACCACGATCTGCAGCGGACGGTGGCGCTGCACGTACTGCGCGGCGCGCTTCGAGACCGGGTAGCGGCCGAAGCGCACCACCAGGTCGAAATCGGCAAGGCCCGGCTTGCCGAAGATGTTGTCGTAATGGTCGATAAGCAGCTCGTCGATTCGCTGCCGCAGGTTGGACAGCGGATCGGCCAGCACGGGAATGGAGCGCTGCGCGGCAAGGCGCATGAGCGTCTCGGCGTCCTCGGGCGTCTCGATCGAGCCTTCGCCCGCCATGATGACGGCGGTGTTCTCGGCAAGCAGCGCCTCGATGGTGGCCGCCGCCTCGTCGGTCAAACGCCCGCCGGCGCGCACGCACGCGCCGATTGGGGAGAGGCCCGCGTCCTCCGGCGCCCCGCACCAGCGCGAGCGCTCGAGCACGAACAGGTCGGGGTGGTCCAGGGCGGGCTTGAGCGGCTCCTCGAACGGGAAGTTCAGGTGCACCGGCCCGCCCGCGCACGCGCCTGCCGCGCCCACGGCCTGCGCGAACGCCTCGCGCGCCGCTTGGCGGGCGAACGCGAGCGACGGACGGTCGGCAGAGGGCAGCGGCATCTGCAGGAACAGGCGCACGTGGTCGCCGAAAAGCTTCTCCTGGTTGCACGTCTGGGGCGCCCCGAGCGCCTGCAGGCGCGGCGGACGGTCGCCCGTCAGCAGCACGAGCGGCACGCGGCTCGACTCCGCCTCGAGCACGGCCGGATAATAGTTCGCGCACGCGGTGCCGGAGGTGCAGATGGCGCACGCCGGGCGGCCTTTCGCCTTGCCCAGGCCCAGCGCGAAGAACGCCGCGCCGCGCTCGTCCACGTCAACGAACAGGCGCACGCCCTCGTACTCCTCCCGACGGCTCATCTCGTAGGCCACCATGGCCAGCGGCGTCGAGCGCGAACCCGGGCTCACCACGAAATCGCGCACGCCCATGCGGTACAGCTCGTCGAAGAACGCGGACAGGAACAGCGCCGACATCTCGGGCACGCCGGAGGCGCCCGCCGCTGAAGCGTGCGCGCCCGAGCCTCCGGCGCGCACGCGCGCGGCGCCATCGGACGCGAGCGACGCCGCAGGACGCGCGCCCCCTTCAGGGGCAGCGGGCGCGAGCGAAGCCGCCACCGCTTCAACGCCGGCACCACCGCCGCTGATAACCCCCGCCGCTTTGGCGGCGCCCACTCTTGCGGCAGCGCCCACCGCGGCAGACTGGCCGTCCGGCATCCCAGCGGCGCCCGACGACCCGGCGTCGCCGTCCGCCCCACTCGTGGCAGAACCCGGCGCGCCGGACGGGACGTCGGATGCCTCTTCCGCGCTGGACGAGGCATCGGGCGCGACCTTCCGCATGACCATGGTGCCGCCCTGCGCGGGAGCCGCCTTCTGGACAAGCTCCACCACCGCATGCGGGCTCAAGAACGCCGTGATATCGGGTGCGCCCTCGGATGCCGGCGCCCCTGCCGCGCCGGGCTCGCCAGCCGCAGCGACCTCCGCACCGCACGCTTCGTCCAGGGGCTCGTCGACCGCGAACGCCTCCTCGTCTGCACGGTTGATGACCGCGCGCGGCTCGTCGCTGGCGCGCGCGGCGGCCTTTTCCTCGGCCCTCAGGGCTTCGTCAGCCTCGGCGGCCCTGTCCGCATCGGCCTCGGCCCGCGCAAGCACGCGCTTGAGCGCCGCGGGGTCCATGACCACGGTGCCGTCCGTCGGCGGCTGCGCCAGCGCGGCGTCGGCGGCCTCCGCCACCAGCTCTCGCATATCGTCGTCGCCTTCGACGTCGCCGCCCCTGGTGTCGCCAGCCGCGTCGTCGCCGCCCCTGGCGTCGTCGCCCTCGTCATAGCCCTTGTCGTCTGCCGCTCCCGTTTTCGCCGCGGCAGCGGGAACGGCGCCCATGACCATGGTCTTCTGCGCCTCTTCCGACACCATGCCCGCGCCAATGACGGGCAAATCCGCCGTCTCGCGCTTCGGCAAGACCGCCGTGCGCGCGGCGGTGTCCGCCAGCTCGTCTCCCACCAGCGGTTCGTCCAGGTCGAACTCGTCCCATTCGGGCTCAAGGCCTGCCGCTTCGTGCTTTTCTTCCGTCATGGCCCTTACGCCTTTCCGTCGAACGCCGTCAGGACGGTCTGCAATTTCATGTCGATCTCGTCGAATTCGGAGGCGGCGTCGCTGCCCTCCACCACGCCGCAGCCGGCGTACACGTACCCAAGCTCGCCGTCGAACACGCCCGAGCGGATGGCCACCGCGAACTCGCCGTCGCCGTTGCCGTCCACGTAGCCGCACGCGCCGCCGAAGAAACCGCGGTTGTAGCCCTCGATGCGACGCAGCAGCATGAGCGCCTCGCCCACCGGCGCGCCCGCCAACGCCGGCGTCGGGTGCAGCTGCCGGCACAAATCCAGCAGGCTCACGCCGTCGAGCACGCGCGCCGACGCAGGCGTGTGCAAATGCTGGATATGCTGCAGCGGCATGATGCCCGGCTGCCGCGGGATGTCCACGTCGTAGCAATCGCGCTCGAACACCGAGCGGATGAAATCGACCACGTGCGCGTGCTCGCGCAGGTTCTTCTCGTCGTGCAGCAGCTCGTCAGCCAACCGCGCGCGCTCCTCTTCGTTCGCGCCCGCGGGGCACGTGCCCGCCAAGCACATGCTCTCCACCTGCGCCCCGCGCTTGCGCACCAAGAGCTCCGGCGTGCAGCCGCAGAAGAACACGTCACCGTACCGGTACAGAAGGACCGTTCCCCGCGCCGACCCGTCAATCAAGTTCACGAGCAGGTCTTTCGAAGAGAACGGGCGCTCCGCCCGCAAGAGCTTGCGTCGCGAGGGCACCACCTTCACGATGCGCCCGGCGCGAATGGCGTCCAAGCTGGCCGCCACCGTGCGCTCCCACGCTTCGCGCGAGTCCGGCTCGAGCGAGAACGGGATGCTCTCGCGCACGCGCGGGCGGGCGGCCCGCACCATCTTGAGGAAGCGCGCCACGCGGCCTTCGTACACGGGCCCCAGGCTGTTCACCTGCAGGTACGCGCCCTCCTCGTTCTCCGAGAGCACGATCTCCGGCAGCATGAGCGCCACGTTCGGGAACGCGGCGAACAGCGGGTCGCACGGCTGCGGGTTGCCCGCGTCGAACCGGTTGAACGAGAAGAACACCGGCGGAAGCTTCGCCGGCCCCTGCAGCGTGCACTCCGCGTCCGCCAGCGAGGGCAGCGCAATGCAGCGGCCCAGGCCCATGTGCCGGTTCGGACGACGCTTGTCGTAGTAGACGAACTGGTCGGTGAAGCCCTTCTGCACGGCGCAGAAGGCGTCCACCATATCGGCCTCGATGGGCACGGTGTACGAGTAAATCCTGGTCACGCAAGCCTCCGTTCGCGCAGCGACCTGAGAAAAGTACCCTCAATTGTAGCATTGCGCCCACAAGCGCCCCGCCGTGCGCCACGGCGGCTCAAGCACAGCGCGAAGGAGTGCGCAGGAAAACGTCCCGCCGCAGCCACTCCTTCGCATGCGGCTCCTTGCGTCGCGGGCACGAAAAACGGGCGCTCGCCGGGAAACGGCGAACGCCCGTTGACGCGTCCTTGCCAGTGCGCGCTCGAAAGCTGCGCGCTCTCGTTTTGCGCGCTCTCGCCCCGCGTGCCCTACCCGCCGTAGGTGGCCAGGAACTCGCGGGTGCGCTGGTGCTTCGGGTTGTTGATGACCTCGGCGGCCGGGCCTTCCTCCACGATGACGCCCTTGTCCATGAAGATGATGCGGTCGGCCACGTCACGCGCGAAGCTCATCTCGTGCGTGACGATGACCATGGTCATGTGCTCCGCCGCCAGCTGGCGAATGACCTTGAGCACCTCGATGGTGAGCTCCGGGTCAAGCGCGCTCGTGGGCTCGTCGAAGAAGAGGATCTCCGGGTTCAGGCACAGGGCGCGCGCGATGGCCACGCGCTGCTGCTGGCCGCCGGAGAGCTCGCAGGGCACTTTGTCCTCGTTGCCCTCCAGGCCCATCTTCTTGATCAGGTCGCGCGCCTGACGCTCGACCTCCGCCTTGTCGCGCTTCTGCACGCAGATGGGCGCGTCCATGATGTTCTTGAGCACCCGATAGTGCGGGAACAGGTTGTAGTTCTGGAACACCAGGCCGAACTTCGCCTTCGCCTGGCGCAGCACGTCCGCCTTGCCGTACGATGCCTTGCCGGACGCGCCGGTCGTGGCGACGGCGATATCTCCATAGTGAATCTCGCCCGCGTCAATCTGCTCGAGCAGCGTGGCGCAGCGCAAAAGCGTGGACTTGCCGCCGCCCGACGCGCCGATGACGGCCACGACTTCGCCCGGATGCACCGTGAGCGAGATGTCGTGAAGCACCTCGTTGTCGCCGAAGCTCTTCTTGATGTTCTCCAGTCGAAGAACCGCTTGTTCCATGCTCATGAGGAATACCTTTCAGCAAATCTTGCGCCCCACCCGGGCACGCCGTAGGTCGTCGAAGCGTCAGCGAGGGCTTTCCTGGCGAGTGCGATTGGCGCGAAAGCCCGAGGAAGCGCATTGCAAATACGCGACGAGGGCTTGGAGAGCCAAGCGCGCCGCCAGGGAAGCCCGCAGCGTCGGGCCGTTGCGCCGTTCGGCAGAACGGCGCAACTGCTAATCGTGGTAGTAATCGAGCTTCTTCTCGACGCGGTTCAGCACCCATTCGACCACGAAGTTGAAGCACCAGTAGATGATGCCGGCGAACACGTACGGCATCATGCCGGCCTCGCGCGCCGCGAGGGATTTCGACACGCTCATCATCTCGGGGATGGTCAGCACGAACGCCAGCGACGTGTCCTTCACGAGCGTGATGATCTCGTTGCTCATGGCAGGAAGGATGCGCTTGATGACCTGCGGCAGGACGATCTTCATGAACGTCTGGGCGCGCGTGTACCCCAGCACGTTCGCCGCCTCGTGCTGGCCGCGCGGGATGGACTGGATGCCGCTGCGGTAGATCTCGCCGAAGTACGCCGCGTAGTTCAGGATGAACGCGATGTAGGTGGCCGAGAACTTCCATTCGGAGTCCAGCTGGATGCCGAACAGGTAGAACGGGCCGAAGTTGATCGCCAGCAGCTGCAGCATGAGCGGAGTGCCGCGCATGACGGAGATGTAAAGGCGCATGAGCAGCGCCAGCGGCTTGAACTTGCTCATGCGGCCGAGCGCCACGAGCACGCCGAGCGGCAGCGAGCCCAGCAGCGCCACGCAGAAAATCTGCGCGCTGACGAGCAGGCCTTCGCACAGCATGCCGAGCATGGTGGTGATGTCCATCTCGTTCCTTCCTTATCGCACGGAAAAGCGGACGAGGTCGCCCTCGCCCGCTTGGTTCCTGTCCAGGGGCGCGCGTGCGCCCGGCGGCGGCCCTGCTTTCAAGCGCGGCCGCCTTTCGCGGGATTCCCGCGCCTGGCTACTTGATGAGCCAGTTCTCGTAGCTGATGCCGTACTCGGAGTACTTGTCGCACAGCTCCTGGACGGTGCCGTCCTCGTTGAGCTGTTTCAGCGTCTCGGTGACCTTCTGGGCGAGCGCGTCGTTGCCCTTCAGGAAGCCGACCGCGTAGTGCTCGTCGGACAGCGTCTCGTCGAGCTGCTTGTACATGCCCTCGTTGGCAGCCATCTGGTACTCGGCGATGGAGAGGTCGCATGCCACGGCGTCAACCTGGCCGGACTGCAGCATGACGAACGCGTTGTTGTAGTCCGCGATGGTGTCGAGCGAGGCGAAGGTGGCGGCGAGGTCGGCCTGGTCGCCCTCGAGCACGTCAAGCGCCGCGGAGTCGACCTGGGTGACGACGGCCTTGCCCGCCAAGTCCTCCAGGGAATTGATGTCGCTGTCAGCGGCGGTCACGATGACCTGGCCGTTCAGCATGTACGGGTCGGAGAACGTGTAGTTGTCCTCGCGGCCTTCCATGGTGAAGCCGTTCCAGATGCAGGTGATGGCGCCGGACTCGATGAGCGCGTCCTTGGCATCCCAGTCGATGGCCTCGAGCTGCAGGTTCCAGCCGTTCTTTTCGCAGACGGCCTGGGCAAGATCCAGGTCGAAGCCGGTGTACTCGCCGTCATCGCCCACGAAGCCGTACGGCGGGTAGGACTGGT
>DVLD01000145.1 GCA_018715725.1 Candidatus Aveggerthella excrementigallinarum | reverse complement strand
GCAAGGGCACGATCCTTGACTTGAAGCCGCGCGAGGTGGAGATTCACGCCGCGCGCTTCCTGCGCATGGGCGAGACGGACGCCGCCCCCGTGCGGGAGCTCGACGCCGCCGATGGCGGCCCCGCCGAGGCCGCCATCCCGGGAGGCCTCCTGTTCTGGGATCTGGAGGTCACCGTCTCGAAGGGCACGTACGTCCGCTCGCTCGCTCGCGACCTGGGCGTTCGCCTGGGCACGTGCGCGCACGTGGGGGCGCTGCGCCGCACGGCGTCCGGTGCGCTGTCGGTCGAGGACTGCGTGAGCCTCGATGCGCTCGAGGAGCTGGGCGCGAAGGCGGCGCTCGACCCGGTTCGGCTGCTCGGCTTCCGTTTCGTGTACGCCCGCGGCCCGCTCGCCGACGACGTCGCGTGCGGGCGGCCGCTGCGCGCGGACGCGGTGCAAGTGTGCGAGCGCGTGCGCCAGCCCACGGCGGCGCTCGAGATGTGCGCCTGCTCCGCGGGCGTCGTGCCGTCGTGCGAGCCGCTGTCCGACGGCGAGGTGGTCTCGGTCATCAAGGACAACGCGCTGGCGGCGCTGTATTCGTACGATGGCGCGGCGGGCGCGCTCAAGCCCGCGTGCGTGTTCTCGACGGGGGTGTCTCGTGGCCTCAGTGCTTAGGGCCGACGCGGCCGACTTCGACGGCGCGGTGTTCGACGGCGCCTCGTGCGCGTTCGGCGTGTTCGACGGCGTCCACCGCGGCCACCAGTACCTGCTGCGGTGCACGCAGGAGACTGCGCGGCGGTCGGGCGGGCGCGCGATCGCGCTCACGTTCGACATCGACCCGGACGAGCTGTTCCACCCCGAGCGGCTGAAGAAGCTGCTCTCGAACGAGGACCGCCTTGCCGCGCTGGCGGCAAGCGGCGTGGACACCGTGGTGGTGCTGCCGTTCACGCGCGCGTTCGCCGCCTCCAGCCCGCAGGAGTTCCTCGCGCGCACGTTCGGCGGGCATGCGCCGGCGTTCCTGCATGTCGGCTCGAACTTCCGATTCGGCGCACGGGCGCTCGGCCGCGTCGAGGACCTGCGGGCGTGGGGCGCCGCGGCGGGCACGGAGGTGCGCGCGCACGACCTTAAGAGCGAGGACGGGGCGCCCATCAGCGCGACCCGCATTCGGCTGCTGCTCGCCAAAGGCGACCTTGACGAGGCGAACAAGCTGCTCGGCCGCCCGTACCAGCTGCGCGGCACCGTGCTCCGCGGTCGCGGCGAGGGCGGAGCCATGGGCTTCCACACCGCGAACCTGGCGCCCTCCTTCGCCTATCGCGTGCTGGGCGAAGGCGTGTACGCAGGCTATGCCGACATTGCCGGCGTGCGATATCGCGCTGCGGTGTCGGTGGGCGTGTCACCTGTGTTCGCGGGGGAGACGGACGCCTCGTGCGAGGTGCACGTGCTCGATTTCTCGGGCGATCTGTACGGTTCGTCCATCGTGGTGAGCTTCGTGAAATACCTGCGTCCCATGATCAAGTTCGACACGGTGGACGACCTTATCGCCACCGTGAACGACAACATTCGCTGGACGCGCGAGAACCTGCCGCTGTAAAGAAGCCAACATCGACGGTTTTTTGCCATGCGCCCACGTGCCTTCTGAGCAGGTAAAACATCGTGTATGGCCTGTTCAGGAGCGTGGTAAAAAAGAGGCGATGTTGACGTTTCGGCGGAGTGGACGATTGCCAAGAAGGGGGAGCTCGTGAACGAACGTGCAGGGGGCGGCCGCGAAGGCGTGCGCGCGTCGCGCGCCGTGAATCGCGCGATCGCGCGCGCCGCGCGCAGCCGCCTGATTTGGGCCGGCATGGGCGCCGCGACGATCGTGCTAGGCGCGGGGGCGCTCGCGGTCGGGACGAGGAAGGGGCGCTCGCTTGTCGCCCCTCTCGTGGTGCAGGCGCTGCTGAGCCCTATCCCGCCTGGCGTGCCGCGGCGCGCGACCGCCGTGGGCTCTGCCGTGCACTCGGGCGTTCCCGCCGAGACCGCGCTCTCGTTCTTGAGCCCCGAATGGGATGCGAGCGAATCGCGGCGCGTGGAAGTCCGCAGCGCTGACGGCAGGTTTCGGCTGGCCGGCTGGGAGCGCGCAGCGCCCGAGCCGACGAATCGATGGGTCGTCCTCGTGCACGGCTGGCGCGGTTTCCACGGCGAGGTCGACATGCTCGCCGCCATCTGGGGCGTGCTGGGATGGAACGTGCTCGCCGTGGACTTGCGCGCCCATGGCTCCTCGGAGGGCGACTGGGCGGGCATGGGCGGCCCCGACGCCGCCGACCTCGCCGTGTGGGCAGGCGACATCGTCCGGCGATACGGCGAGGATGCCCGCATCGTGCTCCATGGCCATTCCATGGGCGGCGCCACCGTCCTTGGCGCTTCGGCGGAAGGCGCGCTGCCACGGCAGGTCGAGGCCGTGGTCGCCGACTGCTCGTTCACGAGCGCCGGGGCCATGTTCGACGACCTGGCGCGGTCGGTGGTCCCCTTGCGCAGCGCGCGCACGCTCCTGTTCGAGGAAGCGCGCGAATGGCTGCTCGAGCAGGGAGGCTACGACCTGTCGCTCTCGGCGCCCATCGAGCGCGTGCGCGCCTCGCGCGTCCCGGTGCTGTTCTTCCATGGGACGGCGGATAATTTCGTGCCGCCGTGGATGACGGGGGCGCTCTTCGACGCGTGCGCCGCCTCGCTCAAATGGCTGCACTTCGTGCCCGGGGCGGGCCATTGCGAGAGCGCCCGCCGCGATCCCGCCCGGTACTTCGGGACGGTGCTGGCGTTCTTGGACGCCGTCGCGTCCGGTGCGAGCGGATTGCGCATCGTCTGAGT
>DVLD01000144.1 GCA_018715725.1 Candidatus Aveggerthella excrementigallinarum | reverse complement strand
GCCGACATCCAGGCCGGCAACATCAACTTTGACGCGACGGTTGCCACGCCGGACCAGATGGCCAAGGTTGGCCGCCTGGGCCGCATCCTCGGCACCCGCGGCCTCATGCCGAACCCGAAGCTCGGCACCGTCACCAACGACGTGGCGAAGGCCGTCAAGGAGCTCAAGGGCGGCCGCGTCGAGTACCGCGCCGACCGTTACGGCATTGCCCACGTCATCCTGGGCAAGTGCAGCTTCGAGGCTGAGAAGCTGGCCGAGAACTACGGCGCCGTCTACGACGAGATCCTGCGCATGAAGCCGTCCGCCGCCAAGGGCAAGTACGTCAAGAGCGTCACCATCACCTCCACGATGGGCCCGGGCATCAAGGTCGACAGCTCCGTGACCCGCGGCTACACGGCTGAGTAGCACGCATTCTTACAGTTAGAAGCCTGTAAGCACGAAGGCTCCCTGCATCGCAGGGAGCCTTTTCTGTTATGGTGAGCGCGGAATGCAAAAGCGCGCGAACGACCAAGAAAGCAAGGCGAGGAAGCATGCCCATTTACCTCAAGTCACCAGAGCAGATCGAGGCCATGAAAGAGGCGGGTCGCATTTCCGCCATGGTGCTGCGCAAGGCAGGCGCCCTGGCGCGCCCTGGCGTCTCCACGCTGGAAATCGACCAGTTCGTTGAATCGGAGATACGCGCCGCCGGCGGCGTGCCGGCGTTCAAGGGCTACGCGGGCTTTCCGGGCAGCATCTGCGCCTCGGTGAACGAGCAGGTCGTTCATGGCATTCCGTCGGCGACCGCGGTGCTCAAAGAGGGCGATATCCTTTCTATCGACACCGGCGCCATCGTGGACGGTTGGGTGGGGGACAACGCCTGGACGTACCCGGTGGGTCGGATTTCGCCCGAGAAGGAGCACTTGCTGCGCGTGACGGAGGAGTGCATGTGGGCAGGAATCTCGGCGGCGCGCGCCGGAAACCATCTGGGCGACATCGGGCATGCGGTGCAGGAGATCGCCGAAGGCGCAGGCTACGGCGTCGTGCGCGAGTACGTGGGGCACGGCATCGGCCGCCAGATGCACGAGGAGCCGAACGTCCCGAACTACGGCAGGCGCCATGGTGGCATTGAGCTGCGCGAGGGCATGGTGCTGGCCATCGAGCCTATGATCAACATGGGCACGCGCAAGACGCGCGCCATGCCCGACGGTTGGCTGGTCGTCACGCGCGATGGCAAGCCCTCGGCGCATTTTGAGAAGACGGTCGCCATCACGCCCGACGGCCCGCTCGTGCTCACCACCGAGCCAGGCTACGAGCGTCCGGTGGGGTAGCGCTATCGCGGTCGACCGCGCCGACCGAGCGGGCAGGAGCCAAGCGCGTGTCGTCCCGCGCGTATCCGGCATGCGCGCCAAACGCACGCGTTGGATTCGAAAGGCCGCAGAGCGAGCGCGGAGCGCGAGAAGGCGAAGGCTCGGTAAAGCCTGTCGCGCGCACGAGCGCTTTGAGCGGACAAAGAAGGGGAGCGGCCCTGCGGTCGCTCCCCTTTTGCATGCCTTCGTCGGCCTTGCGCTTCTCTACAGCTTCAGCGCCGTGCGGTAGGCGGTATGGAAGGCGTCGAAGATCTTGCCCGGGGCGATGGCGTCGCCTACCAGGTAGGCTTCCGTGCCGGCCTCCACAAGCTCGTCGTAGAGGTCGTGCTGCGCCGTGAGGCCGACCGCCACGACCACGCTGTCGACGGGGATGGTGGCAACGCCTTTCGGGCCGCGCACGCAAATGGCGTCATCTTCCACGGCGGTCACGCTGGTGGAGGTGAGCACCTCGAGGTCGACCTGGGCGATGCGCTCCTGGTAAGCCAGGCAGTCCGTGGCGGCAACACCGGTCATGATCTGCGGCAACATTTCGACGAGGGTCACCGTGCAGCCGCGCTCTGCCAGCTCAAGCGCCGTCTCGGTGCCCACGAGGCCGCCGCCGACCACCACGACTGAGCCCGAAGGCTCCACCGTGCCGTCGAGCACCGCCAACGCGTCGTGCACGAGAGGCTTGTCGGCGCCCGGCACGGGCAGGGCGATCGGCTTGCTGCCGGTGGCGCACACCACGGCGTCGAAGCCTGCCAGGTCGGCCGCTTCGGCGTGCTGCTCAATCACCGGGATGCCCAGCTTCTCCACCTGGGTGGTCAGGTAGGCGATGAGCGGCTTGATGTCGGACTTGAACGAAGGAGCCGCCGCCTCGTGCAGCAGTCCGCCCAGCTTGCCGTCGGCGAACAGGGTCACGTCGTGGCCGCGTAGCTTCGCCACGCGCGCGGCCTCCATGCCCGCGGCGCCGCCTCCTACAACGGCGATGCGGCGCGGGTTGGCCGCCGGCGTGATGTCCAGCTCGCCCTCGCGGCTGACGGTGGGGTTGACGGCGCAGGTGATGGCCTTGTACTGGAAGAAGGTGCGCTCCAGGCAGCCCTCGTTGCAGCGGATGCAGGGGCGGATGTCCTCGGGGCGGTCCGCCGCGGCCTTCTCGGGCCAGTGCGGGTCGGCCCACAGCGGGCGGCCCAGGCCCACAAAATCGCCCTTGCCGCTGGCGATGATCTCTTCGGCGTACTCAGGCAGCGTGATGGAGCCCGAGGCGATGACCGGGACGCTCACGGCCTTCTTGACCGCTTCCGCCGCCCAGACGTTGTGGCACACCGGGATGGCCATGGGCGAGACCTGGTGAATCATGGTGTGGTGGTCGCCGCCGGAAATATGGAACGCGTCGATGCCCTCGCGCTCGAGCACGCGAGCCAGTTCCACGGTCTCTTCGATGGGGAAGCCGTCCGGCTCGTAGTCTGTCCCGGACAGGCGGATGGTCACCGGGAAGTCCGGACCCACCTTCTTGCGCACGTCGCGGACGATCTCCACGTAGATGCGCATGCGGTTCTCCAGGCTACCGCCGTAAAGGTCGGTGCGGTGGTTCGTGGTGGGCGAGAAGAAGTTCGTGAGCAGGTAGCCGTGGGCGCCGTGGATTTCGACGAGCTTGAAGCCGGCGGTCTTCGCGCGCAGGGCGGCGTCGCCGAAGGCGTGCACGATGTCTTGAATCTCGTCGATCGTGAGCACCTGCGGGACGGCCTGCGTGCCGTACTGGTCCCACAGCTTCGGCCACGGGATGGCGGAAGGGGCCTTGATGGGCTGGGTGCCCAGGAACTTCTGACGGCCGCAGTGCTCGATCTGGATCGCGGGCACCGCGCCCTGCTCAGCGATGTTCTCGGCGAGCCATGCCAGGCCGGGGATATGCTCGTTGCTTGAGATGCCCAGATGGCAGTGGGCCGATTTGGCGCCGATGTCATCGACGTAGGCGTACTCCACGATGATCATGCCCGCGCCGCCTGCCGCTTGCTCGCGGTAGTAGCGCACGAGGCGCTCGGTCACGGAGCCGTCGATGTTGCTCATGCCGGAAGACTGCGGAGCCTTCATCACCCTGTTCTTCAGCGTGAGCGTGCCGATTTTGCCGGGTGAGAACACATGCGGGAAAAGCTTAGACATACCGTCCCCCTTAAATCGCGAGCCGCATTGTCTCAATTATACTGCGCACGAGCGCGCCTGAGGTACGCGGAAGGTAAAACCGCCTGTGCGAACACTCTGTTTCGCGTTCGCGGGGCGCGGTGGCCTGCGCTATAATTCTCCCGTTCATGGCACGTCACGAAAGGGGTTCGCAACCCATGCGCATCGGTTTCGACAACGACAAGTACATTTCCCTGCAGGCGGAGCGCATCCGCGAGCGTATCAATCAGTTCGGCGGCAAGCTCTACTTGGAGTTCGGCGGCAAGCTCTTCGACGATTACCACGCCTCGCGCGTGCTGCCGGGCTTCGAGCCGGACACGAAGATCCGCATGCTGCAGAGCATGGTCGACGACGTCGAGATCATCATCGCCATCAACGCGAACGACATCGAGAAGAGCAAGGTCCGCGGTGATCTGGGCATCACGTACGACGAAGACGTGCTGCGCCTCATGGACATCTTCCGTGGCATGGGCTTTCTCGTGGGCGCCGTCGTGATCACGCACTACGCGGCCCAGCCGGGCGCCGACGCGTTCCGCAAGCGCCTTTCCGGCATGGGCATCAAGAGCTGCCTGCACTATCCCATCGCCGGTTACCCGTACGACATCGAGCACATCGTGAGCGACGAGGGCTTCGGTAAGAATGAGTTCGTCGAGACGGAGCGCCCGCTTGTCGTGGTGACGGCGCCGGGCCCGGGCAGCGGCAAGATGGCCACGTGCCTCTCGCAGCTTTACCATGAGAACAAGCGCGGCGTGAAGGCCGGCTACGCGAAGTACGAAACCTTCCCCGTGTGGAACCTGCCCCTCAACCATCCGGTGAACATCGCCTACGAGGCGGCCACGGTCGACCTGGACGACATGAACACCATCGACCCGTTCCACCTGGAGGCGTACGGCAAGACCACCGTCAACTACAACCGCGACGTGGACAT
Source organism: Candidatus Aveggerthella excrementigallinarum (assembly GCA_018715725.1). Lineage (GTDB taxonomy): Bacteria > Actinomycetota > Coriobacteriia > Coriobacteriales > Eggerthellaceae > Aveggerthella > Aveggerthella excrementigallinarum. Next base: position 26,240 of record DVLD01000144.1, on the reverse strand, counting down.
CTTCCCGGTGCTCAAGGCCACGATGGACCGCATCCTGGGGGAGTGCCCGTACAAGTCGCCTACAGACATGGGCGTGAACATGGCGGGTCTGGGCATCGTGGACGACGATGCGTGCTGCGAGGCGGCGCGCCTGGAGATTGTGCGTCGCTACTTCCAGACCGCCGTCGAGGTGAAGCGCACCGGCGTGGGCGAGGACCAGGTGGAAAAGCTCGAGCTGCTCATGAACAAGGCCGAGGTCACGCCCGCCGTCATGCGCGCGCGCAGCGCCGCCTTGCTGAAAGAGGAGACGACTGGCCACCCCGCGGGCGCCATGGTGCTGCCCGACGGCACGGTGGTCACGGGCAAGACCTCCTCGCTTTTGGGCGCGGCATCCTCGCTGCTCATGAACGCGCTCAAGGGCGTCTCGGGCGTGGACGACGCCGTCGACGTCATCAGCGACTCGGTCATCACGCCCATCTGCCATCTTAAGACCGACCACCTGCAGAGCAAAAACCCGCGCCTCCACTCCGACGAGACGCTCATGGCGTTGGCAGTGAGCTCGCAGAACGACGAGGTGGCGGCGCGCCTGATCGATCACGTGGAGGACCTGCGTGGTTGCGACGCCTTCTTCAGCGTCATCATCTCCTCGCAGGACGAGACGCTGTACCGCACGCTCGGCATCAACGTCTGCTGCGAGCCGAAATACGAGCAGCACCGCTACTACCACAAGTAACCACTAAACCACGAAAGCCCGCGCAAGCGGGCTTTCGGTTTTGTGCGGAGCAAGTTGAGCGCCCGGGCCGCGAAAGCGACCGGAGGGCGCTTTCGCGCTTCAGCGGGAGAAGCCTTTAGCGCACGCCGCCGCCTTCGAAGAAGACCTCGGAAGCGTGAGCGTAGAAGCCCTGGTGCTTGTAGCGCAAAAGGATGGTGGGCTCGAGGTTCTTGCGCACGATGGCGCGCACGGGGCGGGCGCCAAGCTCCATGGGCTCGCCGTCCACGAACACGGCCACATCGCGGTCGGCGTGGTTTTCGGAGAGGTCCACTTCCACCACGTCGCTCGGCGCCGTGACGAGCGCGCGCGAACGCAGCGTGTGCGGCGCGATGGGCACCACCACCAGGCCGCCGAAGCTGGGCGCTACAAGCGGGCCGCCGGCGGAGAGCGCGTAGGCAGTGGAGCCGGTGGCCGTGGCTACCACCAGGCCGTCGCCGCGCATGGACGCCACGTGCTCGCCGGACACGGAGAACCCGCAGCTGATAATGCGTCCGCGGGCGCCGCGCGTGAAGGCCGCCTCGTTGAGCGCGAAGTACGAACGCTCCCCAGCGTCCACCAGGCTGTCCTCGTCCTCGTCTCCTTCGCACACCACGTCCACGCGCAGGCTCGCGCGCTCTTCCCGCTGGGCCTCGTCGGCCAGCGCGGCCGCCACGAGCGGCACGACGCCCTCGTCGGAAGGGTTCGCCAAAAAGCCCAGGTTGCCGAAGTTGATGCCCATGATGGGCACGCCGCTCGTGCCCACGGCACGCGCGGTGCGCAAGATGGTGCCGTCGCCGCCGAGCACCACGGCAAGGTCGTACCCGCTCATGTCTGGCGAGCCATGCCACGGCACGAGCGGCTCGAGGTCCCCGGCATCGCGCAGGTCCGCCTCGATGCCCTGCGAGCCCAAGAACGCCATGAGCATGAGCGAGGCGTCGATGGCCTTCGCGTTGAAATTATTACGGACTATGAGCACCTTCATGGATTCGGCATTCCCATCTTTGCTAGCATAGATATTTCGTTGGTTCCACGCCGCGTGAGCACCTGGCGATCAGGGGCGGTCCGCTCGGCGCGGGACGGCAGAACGTCATTATACGAGAGACGGGTTTCCGAGCATGGGCAAGGGCAACAATTCCATCGCGAAGAGCACCGGCATCATGACCGCCGCGACGCTGCTCTCGCGCATCACGGGCCTCGGGCGCACCTGGGCGATGGCCTTCGCGCTGGGCAACACGCTTGTCACGTCGGCGTACCAGGTGGCGTACAACATGCCAAGCGTCATCTACGACCTGGTGGCGGGCGGTATCATCGGCACGGCGTTCCTGCCCATCTATCTGTTGCAGCGCGAGAAGCTGGGCGCCGAAGGCGGCGATCGCTTCGCCTCGAACATTCTGAACCTGGCCGTGGTGGTGCTTGGCGTGCTGTCCATTCTGGCCAGCGTCTTCGCCCCGCAGATCATCGCCACGCAGACGTTCACGGTCTCGGACACGGCGGCCGTCTCGCAGCAGGCCACCATGTTCCTGCGCGTCTTCGCGGTGCAGATCGTGCTCTACGGCCTAGGCGGCGTCATCACCGGCGTGCTGAACGCCCATCGCATGTACGGCGCGCCCACGCTCGCGCCTGTGTGCAACAATGTCGTGGTCATGGCCACCATGTTCTCCTACGTGCCCATCTCGGCGGCGACCCCTGATTTCGCGCTGTGGTGGCTGGCCGTGGGCACGTCGCTCGGCGTGGCCATCCAGTTCGGCGTGCAGATTCCTATGCTCGTGAAGATCGGCTTCAAATACGTGCCGAGAATCAACCTGCACGACCCTGCCTTGCGCGAGGCGTTGCGCATCGCGCTGCCCACGCTCATCTACATCGTGGGCACGCTCGTCTCGTACTCCTGCCGCAACGCGTTCTCGCTGCAGTGCGGCGAGAACGGGCCCTCCACGCTGTCGTACGCATGGATGTGGTACCAGCTGCCTTACGGCGTGATCGCGGTGTCCATCTCCACGGCCTTCCTGACGGAAATGAGCGAGGCCATGGCGCGCGGCGACATGGCGACCTTGCGCGCGCACGCTCGCCGCGGCCTGCGCAGCACGCTGTTCCTCATCATTCCGCTCGCGGGCATGATGTTCGTGCTCGGCGTGCCCATCATCCAGATTTTCAAAGCAGGCGCGTTCGACCAGGAGTCGGTCTACTCCATCGCCCAGGTGCTGCAGTTCTGGGTCATCAGCCTGCCGTTCTATGCGGGCCAGATGTTCTTCTACCGCGTGTTCGCCAGCCTGCGCCAGTTCATGACGTTCGCGCTTGTCAGCTGCGGGCTTTGCACGGTGCAGATTTTCTTGTACTGGCAGCTGGCCCGTCCGGAGATGCTCGGCTTGGTGGGCATCCCGGTCTCCGATTGCGTGTACTACGGACTGCAGTTCTTCATCATGGCGTTCATCCTGCGCCACCGCGTGGGCGGCTTCGGGTTTTTCGGCACGCTGTGGATGGCCGTGCGCGCGTTCGTGGGCGCGCTGGCCGGCATGGCGGTGGCCCAGGGCATTCTCATGCTCGTGCCGTTGCAGCCTTCCATCGGCGCGGCGCTCGTCGAAATCGTGCTCTGCGGCGGCGTGGGCCTGGTCGTGGCGTTCGCCGCGTGCAGGCTCTTGCGCATCCCCGAGATGGACTTCGTCACCGGCATCCTGCGCAAGGTGGGGATGAGGCTGGGCATCGTGAAGCCCCCGCGCGGTCGCCACGCGAAGTAGGCGCCGCGCCCTCCGCTATCGCCCTTTCGTTCGACCTGTTAAATCGGGTTAATTCCCCGGGGCATGCCCACGCGCCTCGTTACAATCGAAAGGCGTTCGAGGGCGTTCGCCCCGGCGCCATTGCCGTGCGCCGCGGGGCGCCTGCCAGCGCGCGGAAGGAGCACCATGGCCAAGTTCATCTTCGTCACCGGCGGCGTCGTCTCGTCGCTTGGCAAGGGCATCACGGCCGCCTCGCTCGGGCATCTGCTCAAGCACCGCGGCTACAAGGTGACCATGCAGAAAATGGATCCGTACCTGAACGTGGACCCGGGCACCATGAGCCCGTTCCAGCACGGCGAGGTCTTCGTCACGGAAGACGGCCATGAGGGCGATCTGGACCTCGGCCACTACGAGCGCTTCATCGACGAGAATCTTTCGCGCGAGAGCAATTTCACCCAGGGCTCCATCTACCAAACGCTCATCGCGCGCGAGCGCCGCGGCGACTTCCTGGGCGGTACCGTGCAGGTCATCCCGCACGTGACCGAAGCCATCAAAGAACGCCTGCGCCGCGCTGCCAACCAGTCGGGGGCCGACATCGTCATCTCCGAGATCGGAGGCACGGTGGGTGACATCGAAGGCCAGCCGTTCATTGAGGCGGCACGGCAGTTCAAGAAGGAGCAGCCTGCCGGGGATGTCGTCTTCGTCCATTGCACGCTCGTGCCGTACATCGCCGCAGCGCACGAGGTGAAGACGAAGCCCACCCAGCATTCCGTGAAAGAACTGCGCTCCATGGGCGTGCAGCCGGACTTCATCGTTTGCCGCTCCGACCATGAGGTCTCCGACGCGGTTCGTGAGAAGATCGCGCTGTTCTGCGACGTGAAGGCGGATGATGTGCTTGCGTGCGTTGACGCGCCCTCCATCTACGAGGTCCCCCTCGCCTTGCACGAGCAGGGTTTCGACGCGAAAGTGCTCGACCGATTGGGCCTGCCGCTCCGCGAGGTGGACCTGGGGCCGCTCACGGAGTTCCTGCAGGAGTCCGCTGCGTGCGACCAGGAGGTCGACATCGCCGTGGTCGGCAAGTACGTGAGCCTGCCCGACGCGTACCTTTCGGTGATCGAGGCGCTGGGCCATGCCGGCGTGGCGAACGGATGCCACGTCAACGTGCACTTGGTGGACGGGGAGGGCCTGTGCGAGGACACCGCAGAGGCGGAGCTGGGGCGCATGGACGGCATCCTCGTGCCAGGCGGCTTCGGCCAGCGCGCCTTCGAGGGGAAGATTCTTGCCGCCCGGTGGGCGCGCGAGCACAAGGTGCCGTACCTGGGCATCTGCCTCGGCCTGCAGGCGGCCGTCTGCGAGGTGGCGCGCCACCTGGCGGGGCTAGCGGGCGCCACGTCCGCTGAGTTTGACCCAGACGCCGAGTTTCCCGTCATCGACCTCATGCCCGAACAGGAAGACGTGGAGGACAAAGGCGGCACCATGCGACTGGGGGCCTACCCGTGCCGCTTGACGGAAGGCTCGCGCGCTCGTCAGGCGTACGGCGAGGAGGTCATCTACGAGCGGCATCGCCATCGTTTCGAGGTGAACAACGCGTTCCGCGACCGTTTGGCGCAGGCGGGCTTGTCTTTTTGCGGCGTTTCGCCCGACGGACGCCTAGTGGAGATGGTGGAGCTGCCCGACCATCCCTGGTTCGTGGCCAGCCAAGGCCACCCCGAGTTCAAAAGCCGTCCGACGCGCCCGCACCCGCTGTTCACGGCGTTCGTGGGCGCCGTGCTCCGGCGGCGCGCGGGCCAGGCGGCGGGCTAGGGTGCGGCATGCTCGATCCGAACGTCTCCGAATACCTCTCGTACCTCGCGATTGAGCGGGGCTCGTCCTCGCACACGATATCGGCGTACGCGCGCGATCTGAAGAAGTGGTGCTCGTTTCTGAGGGAGCGCGGCGGGGGCGTGCTGTCGGCCACGCGCGAGGACGTGAGCGCTTTCGAGGCGAGTCTTCTCGACGCCGGCATGGCGGCGAGCACGGTCAAGCGCGCGGTGTCTGCCCTCAAAGGGCTGTACCGCTTTTTGGTGCGCGAGGGTCGCGTGGAGTCCAACCCGTGCTCGACGCTTTCGCTGCCAAAAGTTCCCGAGCGCTTGCCCGACGTGCTGAGCGTTGCCCAGGCCGAAGAGCTGCTCGGCCAGGAATTCCCCGCCACGCCCGCCGGACTGCGCGATCACGCCATGCTCGAGATGCTTTACGGCTGCGGGGTGCGCGCGAGCGAGCTGGTGGCGCTGGACGTGGCGGACGTCATGCTGGACGAAGGATGCCTGCGCGTGGTGGGCAAAGGGGACAAAGAGCGCATCGTGCCCATCTCGGGGCTTGCCGCGCGCGCGGTGGCAACGTACGTGCAGGAAGGGCGCCCCGCGCTCGCGCGCGGCGGCAGGCATGAGGGCGCGCTGTTCTTGAACGCGCGCGGCGGTCGCCTGAGCCGCCAGACGCTGCATGCCGTGGTGACGCGTGCCGGCTTGGGCATTGGCATCGCGAACTTGCATCCGCACACGCTGCGCCATTCTTTCGCCACCCACATGCTGGAAGGCGGGGCGGACCTGCGCGTCATTCAGGACATCTTGGGGCATGCCGACATCTCCACCACGCAAATTTACACGCACGTCTCCCGCGCGCACCTGCGCGAGGAATACCTCGCCGCGCACCCGCGCGCGCACGAAACAGACTAGCAACGCCGCCCGCCTGGTGCGCGGTGTCGACGCTCGCCCGCGCGCACGAAGCAGACGCCGGCGCGTGACCCCCTGCCAACGCCCGCGGCCTTCGAAGGCGACGGGCGACGTGCGGGGCGTCGAGCGGCTTTCGCCATCCGTGCGAGACGTCAGAATGCTCCTTAAGGCGTTCCTATATATAGACGCGCTCGCGCACGGCGCTTCGAGCGTCGCCCGCGCCCCCCTGCGCGGGTCGATTGCGCCCCACCTCATCCCACCACGCGCCCCACCTTGCCCCACAGGCGCGCATGCTGCCTTTAAATCACCAGGTCAATAGCTATTTTTAAGAAAAATGCGCCGCAAGGTGGCTCGAATGTCACGCGTTCGACAGTCACAAACCCACCACAGAATCCCTCGTTCTCAGAATTTTTTTCTGCCATATTCGCCCTCTGGTGCGAATCAACATCTTGTGTCTTGACAAGTGTCTTCGCCCAGATGTAGACGCGCTGTGCGGAAACCGCAGGAAAACCTCGGGGGAGGGGCGTGTCGAGGAGTGCATCAAAGTGGGATTCAACCGCTGATTGGTGGGAAAGATTCATTGCTGGGTGGGATAAAGTGGGATAGAATGACACCACTGAAAAGAGGTCGGGCGCGGAAGGAGTTGGCAGCATGGCGGGCTTGCATGGCGAATACCGCCACAAACTCGATGCCAAAGGCCGCCTGTCGCTTCCTGCCGCATTCCGCAAAGCTCTTTCCAGTGAAAGCCTCATCGTGACGCAGTCTCCGAAGGGCGAGTGCCTGTACGTGTTCGAGGTCGAGGCCTTTGAAGCGTGGGTGAAGTCCCTCTTCGCCCGCTTCGGCGGCTTCGACCCGAGCAACGTTCGCCATGTCAAGCAGCGCAAACTGCTGAACTCCCGCGCGAACGACATCGTCATCGACGCTTCCGGTCGCATTGGCCTGTCGCCGAGCATGCGCTCGGCCGCCGGCCTGGAGAAGGACGTCGTGCTCGTCGGCGACAGCGACCACTTTGAGATTTGGGACGCCTCTAAGTGGGACGAGTTCTGCGAGGACGCAGACTTGGATTCTCTGTTTACGGAATAGCCTGCTGGAGGAAGCATGACAAGCGAATACAGACACATACCGGTCCTGCTCGCCGAGTGCCTCGAGCACTTGAACCTTACACCGCAGCACACGTTCGTGGACGCAACGCTCGGCGGGGCAGGGCATTCCCTTGAAGCGGCCAAGCGGCTGGGGCCTTCGGGCACGCTCATCGGGATCGACCAGGACGAGGTGGCGCTTGCCGCCGCCAGCGAACGCCTGGCAGCCCTTCCCGACGACGTGCGGCCTGAGGTGCACGTGCTGCGCGGCAACTTCGGGGATATGGACCGCCTGCTCATGCAGGCGCAGGTTCCCGCGGTCGACGCCTTCCTGTTCGACCTGGGAGTCTCGTCCGTGCAGATTGACACGCCGTCTCGCGGCTTCTCCTTTAAGGAGAACGGCCCCCTTGATATGCGGATGGATCCGGGTAAACAAACCTTGAACGCAGCAGAGATCGTCAACACCTACAACGCAGCAGATCTCGCTCGGATCATCCGCCAAAACTCGGACGAGCGTTGGGCCAGCCGCATCGCGGAGTTCATCTGCCGGGAGCGCGAGGAGCGCCCCATCGAGACGAGCGAGCACCTGGTGGAAGTCATCAAGGCGGCCATCCCCGCGTCCGCCCGCAGGGCGGGAGGCCATCCGGCCAAGCGGACGTTCCAGGCGCTGCGCATCGAGGTGAACGCGGAGTTGGACGTTCTGCGATCGGGCCTTGAGGCGGCGGTGCGGTGGCTCGCCCCGGGCGGGCGCCTGGTGGTCATCAGCTACCACTCGTTGGAGGACCGCATCGTCAAGGACGTCTTCGCGGAGCATGCCAAAGGGTGCACGTGCCCGCCGGATTTGCCGGTGTGCGTGTGCGGGCATAAGCCGGTCCTGAAAGTGCTGACCCGCAAGCCGTTGGTCCCGACGGCGGAAGAGATCGAGCGCAACCCGCGGGCTCGCAGCGCGAAGCTGCGCGTGGCCGAACGGTTGTGATCGCGCCAGATCGCGCCTGACGGTGCAGGCGGAGGCCGGGAGGCCGGCCGAGCGAAAAACGAACACGAAACGAACGATATAAAGCGCCGTCGGAAGGAGGTGGTCACATGGCAGGAGCAGCCCCGGCATACCGGTACGACTATGTCGAGCGCGAGCGGTACCACCGCGCGCCCGACGTCCGCGTGGTCCGCGGTCGCGGCGCCCATGCGACCCCCCTCAACCCGCAGCTTGTCACGCTGGCGAAGATCGCCGCCGCCGTGCTGGTCGTCATCGCGCTTGTCTGCTGCGTCCGCGTGGCCCTTACGGCCGCGACGGTCACCACAGGGACCGCGTCCGACGAGCTTTCCACCCAGATCAGCGAGGTTCGTTCGTCCACGAGCGACCTTGAGGTGCGCCAGAGCATGCTTGCCAACCCGACGAACGTCAAGCGCGAGGCCCAGGGCCTTGGCATGGTGGAGGCGACCGACGTGACCTCCATCACGCTCCCGGAGGACGTGGTCCAGACGGGCGCCGACGGCGATCTCTCCCTTTCCAAGAGCTTGGCGGTCGCGGCTTCGCAGGCCGGGTAAGGAGCCTGCATGTCGCGTCGTGATATGCATACCGGGCCGCGCACGCCGCGGCCCGTCTCGCGTTCTCGCCAGGGTGCGGCCGAAGCGTCCTTCTCCGAAGGGCGTGCGAAGGTCATCCTGGGCATCTTCCTCATCCTGGCCGCGCTTTTTCTCGTTCGCTTGGTGTACCTGCAGGTCATCGTGGCCGGCGAGTACTCCGAGCAGGCGGCGCAGTCGCGCACCGTTTCCATCGACATCGCCCCGAAGCGCGGCACCATCTACGACCGCAACGGCAACGTCCTTGCGACGAGCATCGACGCGAAGACCGTCTACGCCAACCCGAAGGACGTGACGGACGCTTCCTGGGAGGCGGAGCAGATCGTCTCGGTGCTGGGCGGCACGAAAAAGGAGTGGGAAGAGCTCCTGACGCAGGACACCACGTTCGTGTACCTGAAAAAGCAGGTGGAGGACGAGACCGCGCAGAAGCTGCAGGACCTGGCGCTCGACGGCGTTTACTTCTTGGACGACTCGAAGCGCATCTACCCGTACGGCCAGGTGGGTGGCCAGATCATCGGCCTTATCGATGTGGACGGCAAGGGCCTGACGGGCCTGGAGCTGTACTACGACGACATCCTGGCCGGCGAAGCGGGCACGCTCACTGCGCAATACTACGGCGACGACGGCAAGACCATCCCGGGCAGCGTCTCGGAGGACAAGCCCGCCGTCGACGGCGAGGACATCGTTATCTCCATCGACATCGGCATGCAGCAACGGGTGGAAGAGGTGCTCTCGGCCACGCAGGCCGACCTGTCTTCGAAGGGCGGCAACTCCATCGTCTACGACGGCGGCACGGGCGAGATCTATGCCTGCGCGTCGCTGCCATACCTTGACCCGAGCAAGCGAGACGACGTGAAGGCGGGCTCCACCGAGCTGCAGTCCATCACGGCGGCGTTCGAGCCCGGCTCCATCTTCAAAACCGTCACGTTCGCGGCCATCATGGAGGCAGGCGTGCTCACGCCCGATGACGAGGTCTTCTGCCCGGCGGCGCTCGCGGCGGACGAGTACTACATCACCGACGCGCACGATCGCGGCGACGAGACGCTCACCGTCCGCCAGATCCTCGACCAGAGCTCCAACGTCGGCACCTCGCTGTGTGCCTCGAAGCTGGGCTTCCCGCCGCTCTACGACAAGATCATCGAGTACAACCTGAACGAGGCGACGGGCGTGGACTTCCCGGGCGAAGGCAGCGGCTTCCTCACTGACGTGAGCGAGTGGTCCACCATCCAGGCGTACAACGTGAGCTTCGGCCAGGGCATCTCGGTCACGCCGCTGCAAATCACGCGGTTCTACGGCGCGCTCGTCAACGACGGCGTGGAGTGCACCCCGCACTTCCTCATGCAGCGCCTGAACTCCGACGAACAGCCGCAATGGGGCACCGAGCAGGTCATTCAGAACAAGGCCGCCATCGGCACCATGACCGACATGCTTACCACCGTCGTCGAGGACGGCACGGGCAAGGACGCCGCCATCGAGGGCTACACCGTGGCCGGCAAGACGGGCACCGCCGAATACGCCAGCGAGTCGGGCGGCTACGTGAAGGGCTCGTACAACATCTCCTTCGTGGGCTACCTGCCGAACTCCAACTCGCAATTGGTTTGTTTCGTGGGGGCGACCGAGGTTCCCGCCGAGCGTTCAACGACGTCAGCTTTTAGCGATATAATGCCGTTCGCAACTGAGAGGTACCGCATCGTCGCCGAGTAGCGCCACGCCGCTCGGCGCGCTTCGCAGATAGGACACAGAAGCATGACGAAAACCTGCAAGGAGCTCTTCTCCGGCATCGACTGCACGGTCATCGGCAACGAGCGCGAGGAGGTCTCTGGCATCGCCTACCGCAGCGACCGCGTGCAGCCCGGCGACGCGTTCTTCTGCATCGTCGGCCTGAAGGTCGACGGCCATACGTTCGCTCAGGACGCCATCGACCGAGGGGCGAAAGTCCTCGTCGTCGAGCGCAAAGTCTACCTGGCCGACGCCACCGACGTCACCGAGGTCGTCGTGGCGGACACGCGCAAGGCCATGGCCGCCGCTTCGGCGAACTTCCACGACCATCCGTCCCGCGCCTTCGACCTCGTGGGCATCACGGGCACCAACGGCAAAACCACCACGACGTACCTGGTCGAGCACATCGCCCAGGTGGCCGGGCGCCGTGCGGGCGTCATCGGCACCGTGGGCGTGCGCGTGGGCGGCACCATGATGAAGAGCGACCACACCACGCCCGAGTCCCCCGACCTGCAGCGGCTGTTCGCGATGATGCGCGACGAGCGCGCCGACGTCGTCGCCATGGAGGTGTCCAGCCACGCGCTGGACCTCGAGCGCACCTGGGGCTCGCAGTTCGCGGTGACCGCGTTCACGAACCTGACGCAGGACCATCTGGACTACCACAAGACCTTCGAGGCGTACTTCGAGGCGAAGGCCCGCCTGTTCTCGAAGGAATACCCGTCTCGCCGCGTGGTCTGCATCGACGACGCGTGGGGCAAGGAGCTCCTCCGCCGCTGCTCGGCCGCGGAGGACAACGTCATCTCCACCGGCTTCGACCCGTCCGCGCAGATTCATCCGCACACGGTCGAGTACTTCAACACCCACACCACCGTCGACCTGGACGTCCGCGGCGAGCATTACCGCTTCGATTACCCGCTCGTGGGCAAGTTCAACGTCTCGAACATCATGCTGGCGTTCGGCATCGGCCTGCAGCTGGGCTACTCCGCCGAGACCATCGTGCAGGCGCTCTCCGAGGCGCCGCAGATTCCGGGGCGCCTGCAGCGCGTGCAGACCGAGCATGACGGCGGCGTGAGCGTGTACGTCGACTACGCCCACACGCCCGACGCGCTCGAGAAGGCGGTGGCCTCCGTCAAGAACATCACGAGCGGCCGCACCATCGTCGTCTTCGGCTGCGGCGGCGACCGCGATGCCACGAAGCGTCCGATCATGGGCCGTGCCGCGCTGGCGGGCGACCATGCGGTCGTGACGTCCGACAACCCGCGCACGGAGGATCCGCTCGCCATCATCGACGACATCGTCGCCGGCATGGGCGAGGGCGAAGGCCGCTATGACGTCGAGCCCGATCGTCGCGCAGCCATCGCCAAGGCCATCTCGCTCGCCCAGCCGGGCGACGCCATCCTCGTCGCCGGCAAGGGCCACGAAGACTATCAGCTCGTCGGCAGCGAGGTGCTGTCCTTCGACGACCGCGTCGTGGCGGCGGAAGAGCTCGAGCGCGCGTTCTCGTAGCGCGCGGGAAGGCAGGGTGATGCATCCACATGCGGTTCGCACCGACTGAGATACGAGATTGCACTGCAGGACGGTTCGTGGTCGAGCCGTCCTGTGCTGATACGGCCGTGACCGGCCTTGCGTGGGATTCGCGCGCGGTCGCCCCGGGCGACGTGTACGTCGCCTTGCCGGGCGAGCGCGTCGACGGGCACGACTTCGCCGCCGCCGCCGTGCAGGCGGGCGCGGCGGGAGTGCTCGCGTCGCACGCCCTGGACGAGGCGTCGCTTGACGCCGTCCGCGCGGCGGGCGCCTTCGTCATAGAGGTGGCGGATACCGCCCAGTCCGTGACGGACCTTGCCCGCGCGTGGCGCGGGCGCATCGCGGGCCGCGTGGTGGGCGTCACGGGCTCCACGGGCAAGACGTCCACGAAGAACCTCGTGCGCGACGTCCTGTCCGCCGCCTTCACCACCGTGGCCACCGAAGGCAACCAGAACAATGAGCTTGGCGTGCCGAAGACCCTGTTGAACGTCCAGGAGGACACCGAAGCCGTCGTGGTCGAGATGGGCATGCGCGGCTTGGGGCAGATCGAGGGGCTCTGCTCGTTCGTGCGCCCGCAGGTGGGCGTCATCACGAACGTGGGCGAGAGCCATATCGAGCTGCTCGGCAGCCGCGAGAACATCGCGCGCGCCAAAGCGGAGCTCATCTGCGCCCTGCCCGACGGCTCGGGCATCGCAGTGCTCAACGCCGCGTGCCCCTACACGCCGTTCGTGCGCGAGGTCGCGCGCACGGAAGAGCGCGGCATTCGCGTGGTGCTCTACGACGGCTCGGGCGACTCCGATCCCGCGGCGAACGTCTACGCGCTCGACGTGGAGCTTGACGGCGAAGGCCGCCCGCGCTTCACGCTCTGCACGCCGCAGGGCAGCGCGCCGTGCGCACTGCCGGTTCGCGGCCTGCACAATGTGCACAACGCGTGCGCTGCCGCCGCCGTCGGAACGGCGTTCGGCATGGACGCCGCGCACATCGCCCAAGCGCTTGGCGGCGCTCGCCAGGAGGCGGGCCGCCAAGAGGTCCTGCGCGCCGCGGGCGGCTGGACCGTCGTCAACGACGCGTACAACGCGAACCCCGACTCCATGCGGGCCGCGCTCTCGTTCTTCTCGGCGCTCGCGGTGCCCGGCCGCCATATCGCGGTGCTGGGCGACATGGGCGAGCTTGGCGCGCACGCCCCGGAGGGGCACGAGCGCGTTGGCCGCATGGCCGCGGAGGCAGGGCTCGACGCGCTCGTGTGCGCGGGCGAGCTGTCCCGTTCCATGGCCGCGGCCGCAATCGCCGCCGGCATGAGCCCGGACGCCGTCGTCTGGACGCCGGGGCGCGACGAGGCGCTCGAGGCGGTTCGCGCGATGGGGCTCGTCGCGGGCGACGCCGTGCTGGTCAAAGCATCGCATTTCATGGGGCTTGAGCGGCTGGCTGAAGGGTTGGTGAAGTAACGTGTTCGAGATTTTCGCGGAGTACCCGACGTTCCTGACGTTTCTGGCGTTCGTGCTGGCCGCAGCCATCACGCTGGTAATCATGCCGCTGTTCATCAAATTCCTGCGCCGCGTGCACATTGGCCAGCAGGTCCGCGCCGACGGCCCGCAGAGCCACCTGGTGAAGCAGGGCACGCCCACTATGGGCGGCGTGGTCATGCTGGTCGCCATCGCCGTGGTCGCCGTGGCGGTGGGCGCGCCCACGTCAGAGACGCTCGCGCTCGTGGCGTGCACGCTGTTGGCGGGTGCGCTCGGCCTGTTCGACGACGCGTCGAAGGTCGTCAAGGAGCGGTCGCTCGGCCTGACGCCGAAGGCCAAGCTCGTGGGCCAATTCCTCATCTCCACGTTCTTCTGCCTGTACGCCGTGAACGCGCTCGGCGTGGCGCCCACGGTCGAGATTCCCTTCGTGTGGACGTTCGATCTGGGCGTCCTCACGACGGTGTTGCCCATCGGCTCGGGCATCGAAGTGCCGTGGCTGTACGTCCTGTTCGTCGACATCCTGCTCATGGGCATGTGCAACGCCGTTAACCTGACCGACGGCCTGGACGGCCTGGCGGGCGGCACGGTCATGATCGTCATGCTCGTCATGGCCATGATCGCCTACCGCTGCAACCTGCTAGACAGCGCCATCTTCGGCGCCGCCATTGCCGGCGCGTGCCTGGGCTTCCTTTGGTTCAACTCCTACCCGGCCGACATCTTCATGGGGGACACGGGCTCGCTTGCGCTCGGTATGGCGCTGGGCTGCCTGGCCGTCATGACGAAGACCGAGGTGCTCTCCATCCTCATCGGCGGTCTGTTCGTGGCTGAGGCCCTCTCGGTCATGCTGCAGGTGTTCCACTACAAGCGCACCAAAAAGCGCCTGTTCCTCATGGCGCCGTTGCACCATCATTTCGAGAAGAAGGGCTGGAGCGAGACGAAGGTGGTCATCCGCTTCTGGATCGTCTCCGGTATCCTGGCCACCATCGGCTTCTCCGTCTACTTCGCACAGTACTTGGCGCAGAGCGCCTAGGAGGTCTGCCATGCAAACCATGCACGGATATCCCGACGGCGCCCCTGACTTGGGCGACGTCCTCGTTTTGGGGCTCGGCACGTCGGGCAAGGCCGCCGCGTCGTACGTGGCAGACTTGGTTGGCACGCGCGCCCGCTCGCTCTCGGTGCTCGCGGGCAAGCGCACGGCCGAAGCCGAGCGCTTCGCCGCGGAGCTCGCCGCTGCGTGCGGCGCCCGCGTCGCCTTCGAGACGGAAGAGGTCGAGGGCTCCTACGACCTGTGCATCGCCAGCCCCGGCATTTCGGAATTCTCCGCGTTCTACGCCAACGCCCGCCGTGCGAGCGGCGAAGTGGTGAGCGAGGTCGAGTTCGCGTGGCGCGAGTCCTCCGTGGACTCCCGTTGGGTGGCCATCACGGGCACGAACGGCAAGACGACCACCACGTCGCTCACCGCGCACGTGCTCGCCTCGGCGGGGATCGCCGCGGTGGCGTGCGGCAACATCGGCGATGCGTGCATCACGGCGGTCGCCGAGGGGAGCGCTGACGTGTACGTGGCCGAGGTCTCCTCTTACCAGCTGGCCTCCACCTGCCGCTTCGCGCCCGACGTGGCAGTGCTGCTCAACATCACGCCCGACCACGTGAAATGGCACCGCACGCTCGAGAACTACGCGCAGGCGAAGTACAAGGTGCTCGCGAACCTCGATCGCGCCGGCGGCGTGGCCGTGCTCGACGCGGTGAACGATGTCGTGCGCGAAGGCCAGGTGAAGCGCCTGCGCGCCCTGACGCGCGAGGAGCGCGGTTTCGACTACGTGCCCGTTGGCTGCGCCGCGGGCCTTTCCGCCAGCATGCGCGACGCCTGCGGCAGCGAGAACGCCGCCTTCTTGGACGACGGCACGCTGCGCGTGGACTTCCGCGGCGAGGAGCATCGTCTCATGCCCGCGGCGGATCTGCGCATCAAGGGCGAGCATAACGCCAGCAACGCGCTGGCCGCCGCTTCCGCGTGCTTGGCGCTCGGCCTGACCGGCGAGCAGGTGGCGGCCGGCCTGCGTGGCTTCTCGCCGCTCGAGCACCGCATCGAGCCATGCGGCGCCGTCGCCGGCGTTGCGTGCTACAACGACTCCAAGGCCACCAACGTCGACGCCACGCTCAAGGCGCTTTCCGCCTTCGGCGATGCGCGCCCGGTCGTGCTGCTCGGCGGCGACGACAAGGGCACCGACCTGACCGAGCTCGTGCGGGCGGCGCGCGTCCACTGCAAAGCGGTCGTGTGCTTCGGCGCCGCGGGCGATCGTTTCGAGCGGGCATTCGCCGACGTGCCGGGCGCGGCGGAGTCCGCGCTCGCCGTCCTGCGGGCTGCGCATCTTGAGGACGCGTTGGACGCGGCGCTTGACATCGCCCAGCCGGGCGACGTCGTGGCGCTCTCGCCGGCGTGCGCATCCTTCGACGAGTTCTCGTGCTTCGAAGAGCGCGGCGAGGTGTTCAAAAAGCTTGTGGCGGATCGTCGAGAACGAAAGGGCGCTTGATAGAAGATGGCGAGAGGGCAGAACACAGCAGCAAACCGTACCACGCCCACACCGTCTTCTCCCGTCCGCCGCTTCGGCGGCGTCCCTGCCGAGGTCATGGGTCCGCGCATCCTGTTCATGCTGGCAATCCTGGCGCTCGTGCTCGTGGGGCTGGTGATGGTGTTCTCCGCCTCCACCATCGAGGCGATCGACGAGGGGTCCTCGCCGGCGTCCTTCGTGATGAAGCAGTTTGCTTTTGCGGTCGTCGGCGCCCTTGCGTGCGTCGTGTGCGCGTTCATTCCGTACCGTGCATGGCTCGGCCGCTTGACCGACATCGCATGGGTCATAGCGGTCGCGCTCATCGCGCTCACGGCCGCCATCGGCACCGAGGACCTCGGCGCGCAGCGCTGGGTGAACATCGGTCCGGTGAGCTTGCAGCCTTCGGAGTTCGCGAAGATCGCGTTCATCCTGGTGGCGGCGCGCGCGTTTTTCATGTTCCGCGAAGGCGGCATGGACTCGCGCCAGTTCCTTGTCCATATCGTGGTGGGCCTGCTCTTGCCGCTCGGCGCGCTGTTCATCACGCAGTCTGACTTCGGCACGACGGCCATCTGCGCCGTGAGCATCATTGCCGTCATGTGGGCGGGCGACGTGCCGGTCCGCGCTATCGGCGCCACGCTCGCCGTTATCGGCGTGGCGGGCTTCCTGGGCATCGTCTCGTCAAGCTACCGCTTGGCGCGCATGACGTCGTTCCTGAACCCATGGGGCGACGGAGAGGGCGGCCTGGGCACCGGCTATCAGCTCATCCATTCGTTTTACGCCTTCGCGGAAGGTGGCTTGTTCGGCGTGGGCTTAGGCAACTCGAGCGAGAAGTTCCTCTATCTTCCCGAGGCGGAGACGGACTTCATCTTCGCCATCATCGGCGAAGAGCTGGGTATGCTGGGCGCGCTCGCGGTCGTGGCGCTCTTCCTGCTGCTGCTGTTCGCCGGCTTGCGCATCGCGCGCACGGCGCCCGACAATTTCGGCGCCATGCTCGCATGCGGCCTGGTGACCATGCTCGTCTTCCAGGCGTTCTTGAACATGGCGTGCGTCATGGGGGTGGCGCCCACCACGGGCAAGCCGCTCCCGTTCATCTCGTCGGGCGGCTCCTCGCTCATCGCGTCGTTCATGATGGCGGGCATCGTCTTGTCGGTCTCGCGCGCATCGGGCGAGCCGGATGTGCACGACCAGCGCCGTGCCGACTTGCGCGTCGTGCGCGCCGACGACGGCTGGGGCGACTTCGGCCGTCTTGAGCCTTCCGCGCGCGGTGGCTCGCGCCGTTCGCGCGGCGTTGGCGCCATCGATTTGGGCGCTGCGAGCAGAGGGAGCGGCTTGCGTGGCGGCAGCGTGCGCGAACCCGGCGGCAGGGGCCGTTCGCACGGACGCGATGGCGCAAGTTCTCGCGGTGGACGACGGGACGGCAGCTCCCGTCCTGGCAGATCAAGGAGGTAGGTCGTCATGCGCGTTGTCCTTTCCGGCGGCGGCACCGCCGGCCATATCAACCCGGCGCTCGCGTTGGCCGAGGTGCTCTCCGAGCACGGCCACGAGGTCTTCTTCGCCGGCACGCCGCAGGGCGTCGAGGCGCGCTTGGTGCGCGAGGCGGGCATCCCGTTCTCTGCGTTCGAAGCGGCCGGCTTCAACCGCAATCATCCGGCGAGCATCTTCAAGGCCGTGTTGAAGATACTGAAGAGCACCGGCGCTGCGAAGAAATGGTTCGCCGACATCAATCCCGACGTCGTAGTGGGCTTCGGCGGTTACGTGTGCATCCCGGTCGGCCGCGCGGCCGAGAGCATGGGCATCCCGGTCGTCGTGCACGAGCAGAATTCCGTCATGGGCATGGCGAACAAGTATCTTGGCAAACGCGCCGCCGCGGTGGCGCTCACCTACGAGGTGGCGGGCGAGCCCATCGCCGACAAATCGAAGCTCGTGGTGACGGGCAATCCGGTGCGCCGCTCGGTGCTCTCGTCCACGCGCGAGGAGAGCCGCCGCGAGCTGGGCATCCCGCAGGGCGCGCTCATGCTGCTCGTGTTCGGCGGAAGCCTGGGCGCGCGCCATATCAACACCGCTGTCTGCGGGCTCAAGGAGCGCCTGCTCAGCGTGAAGAACCTCCACGTCATGCACGTGACGGGCCCGAGAGAGCTGGAGACCGTGCAGGCGGCGCTCGCCCTCACCGACGAGGAGGCGCAGCGTTGGGAGGTCATGGGCTACCAGGATCGCATGGGGCAGGCCATGGCGGCTTGCGACATGGTGGTCTCGCGCGCAGGCGCCACGTCCTTGGCGGAGATCTCCGCTCGGCGCATACCGGCGCTGCTCGTGCCGTTCCCGTACGCGACGGAGGACCACCAGACCACCAACGCGCGTTCGTACGTGGCGCGCGGCGCGGCGTCCATGATCGCCGACGCCAAGGTGGAATCGCCGGAGTTCGAACGCTTGCTCTTCGAGATGGTCGAGCATCCTGAGGTGCGCGCGCGCATGCGCGATGCGGCGGCGACGTTCAAGACGGAGGATGCGGCGGGAAAGCTTGCGGAGGTCGTGGAGGCCGCCGCACGTGGCGCAAAACCGCTACAATAGGCCGGAACTCGCGTACAAGGGAAAGGTCGCATATGTCAGTCACTAAGATCGAATCGGTCCACTTCATCGGCATCGGCGGCGTGGGCATGAGTGGTATCGCGCGCGTCGCCCACGACCAGGGCATGACCGTGACCGGCTCCGACCTGCGCGATTCGCGCTACACCCAGCAGCTGTGCGAGCAAGGCATCACCGTGCACATCGGCCACAAGGCGGAAAACATCCCCGACCCGGCGCCCGACGTGGTGGTGGTCTCCACCGCCATCCTTGACAACAACCCTGAGTACGCCGCCGCCAAAGAGCGCGGCATCCAGATTTGGCACCGTGCCAAGATGCTCGCAGCGCTCGGCGTGGGCAAGGAGACGCTCGCCGTCGCCGGCACCCACGGCAAGACCACGTCCTCGTCCATGCTCGCCAGCACGCTTGACGCCATGGGCTTCGACCCCACGTTCCTGATCGGCGGCATCGTGCGTGCGTACCAGACGAACGCCCATTCCGGCACGGGCGCGTACTACGTGGTGGAGGCGGACGAATCGGACAAGTCCTTCACCTACCTTGACCCGGCCGCGGTCATGGTCACGAACATCGAGGCCGACCATCTGGACCACTACAGCGGCCTCGACGAGATCTACGCGAAATTCGCTGAGTTCATCGGCTCGGTGCGCGAAGGCGGCCCCGTGGTCGTCTGCGGCGAGGACGCCGAGCTCGTGCGCGTCGCCCGCTCCACCGGTCGTCGCGTCCTGACGTACGGTTTCGGCGAGGACTGCGATGCGCGCGTGGTCGACTTTCGCCCGCATGGCGTGGGCAGCGCGTTCGCGCTAGTCCTGCCCGACGGCACGCGCGTCGAAGGCTCCATCAAGCAGAACCCTGGCCGCCATAACGTGCTGAACGGCTCGGGCGTGCTCACGCTTTTGTGGGCGCTGGGCTTGCCCGTGCGCGAGGCGGCGGAGAAGCTTGCCGAGTTCGCCGGCGTGCGCCGCCGCTTCGACTTGGTGGGGGAGGCCGCCGGCGTCACGGTGGTGGACGACTACGCCCATCATCCCACGGAGATCGCGGCGACCATCCGCGCGGCGCGCGAGCTGGACTTCAAGCGCATCATCGTGCTGTTCCAGCCGCATCGCTACTCGCGCGTGAAGCTGTTCACCGACGTGCTGCGCGACGATTTCGCCTGCGCGTTCGACCAGGCTGACGAGATTGTCTTCACCGACGTCTACCCGGCGGGCGAAGCGCCGGTGCCGGGCGTGTCCGGCAAGACGTTCCTTGACGTGGTGACCGACCACGAGGGCTGCCCGCCCGCTGCGTACGTGCACCGTCGCATGGACGTGGTGCCGCACCTCGTGGGCATGCTGCGCGAAGGCGACCTGCTCATCACTATGGGCGCCGGCGATGTCACCGCCCTTGGGCCGCAGGTCGTGGCAGCCCTGCAGGCGCAGGCCGCGAAGGCGTAGCGCATGGCGAACCGCTCAAGCCGCCCTTCCACGGGCGGTCGCGCGCCATCCGGTGGCTCCCGCAGCTCCGGACGCAGCGTGCGCATGCCCCAGACCAATCCGCGCAGGTCGCGCTCGACCGGCGCCTCGTACCGCCCGTCGGGCGGCTCGTTCGGCGCGCCTCCGCGCGGATCGCGCCGTGCCGCCCAACCGAGCTTGCGCTCGGTTCGCGTGGGCGACCTCGAGCCCTCGCGCGGCGGGCGCGGTCGCGGGGGCATGGACGCCTCGTACCGGAATTACATGGGGCGCTTCGTGAAGGTCGCCATCGCCATCGTCGTGGTCATCGCCGTGTTTCTCGGCGTCCGCCAGTCCAGCCTGTTTGCCATCCAGAACGTCACGGTGACGGGCGTCACGCACATCACGTCGACCGCCATGGCGGAGCTTGCCGCCGTGCCCACGGGGTCCACTCTGCTGCGCGTGGACGCTGCCGGCATCAAAAGCCGCCTGCTCACCAACGCGTGGGTGAAGGACGTTTCGGTCAACCGCGTGCTGCCCGACACGTTGGAGCTTGCCATCACCGAGCGCACGGTGTCCGCCGTGGTGGAGGTGCCGGGGCAAGACGGCGGTTCCACCGCGCAGTGGGCTATCGCCTCCGACGGCATCTGGCTCATGGAGATTCCCGCGCAGGGCAGCGAGGAGGCGGCGAACGTCAGCAGCCAGGTCTACGCCGACGCGGATGCCGCGCTCAAGATCACGAACGTGCCGTACGGCGTGAGCCCGAAGGTGGGGAGCGCGTGCACCGACGACAGCGTCCTGAACGCCCTTTCCATCGTCGACGGCATGACGACGAGCCTGAAGGACCAGGTCGCCAGCGTCAGTGCCTCGGGCGTTGACAATACCGTGCTCACGCTCGACAGCGGCGTCCAGATCGCGTTCGGCAACGCCGAGGACATCCGCGACAAAGAGCGCATCTGCCTGCAGCTGATGGAGCAGTATCCCGACCAGATCTCCTACATCAACGTCCGCACGCCGTCGAGCCCCACGTGGCGCGCGCTGTAGGGGCAGGCGCGCCCGGGCGTGCATGTCGTCGCGTACGGGCGCGCGGACGGCTGCAAAGGGGCGTTGAGGACGCGGGCGGACGCCGTATGTTGGTTCTCCATAAGCCCTGGTGCGCGTTTGCATTCGATATCACATTGTGTACAATGTCGAACGAATGGGTTGCGAAGGCGTCGTTCGTCCGCGCAACCGGGTAAAACGCAGCTTGTACGCAGCATATCGCGGAGGAACACCATGCAACATCCTAAAGCAGACCACCTGGCGGTCATCAAAGTCGTCGGCGTGGGCGGCGGCGGCACGAATGCGGTCAACCGCATGGTTGAAGCCGGCGTCAAAGGCGTCGAGTTCATTGCTGTCAACACGGACCATCAGGCCCTGCTCATGTCGGACGCCGATAAGACCATCCACATTGGCGAAGAGCTGACGCGCGGTCTGGGCGCCGGCGCGAACCCGGAGGTCGGGTGCCAGGCTGCCGAGGAAAGCCGCTCGGAGATCCGCGAGGCGCTCGCCGAGGCCGACATGGTGTTCGTTACCGCTGGCGAAGGCGGCGGCACCGGCACGGGCGCTGCCCCGGTCGTTGCGGAGATCGCGCGCGAAGAGATCGGCGCGCTCACGGTCGGCATCGTCACGAAGCCGTTCTCCTTCGAAGGCCGCCTGCGCCGCAACCAGGCGGAGCAGGGCATCGACCTGCTCTCCCAGAAGGTCGACACGCTCATCGTCATCCCGAACGACCGCCTGCTGGAGATCGTCGAGAAGAAGACGAGCATGCTCGACGCCTTCCGCATTGCCGACGACACGCTGCGCCAGGGCATCCAGGGCGTTACGGACCTCATCACCATCCCGGGCCTCATCAACCTTGACTTCGCGGACATCCGCACGGTCATGAAGGACGCCGGCACCGCCATGATGGGCATCGGCGCCGCCAGCGGCGAGAACCGCGCGCTGGAGGCCGCCCAGCAGGCCACGAACTCCAAGCTGCTCGAAGCGTCCATCGCCGGCGCCTCGCGCGTGCTGTTCTCTATTGCCGGCAGCCCGGACCTCACGCTTGCCGAGGTCGACGAGGCCGCCCGCACCGTCGAGGCGTGCGCCGACGAGAACGCCAATATCATTTACGGCCAGATCATCGACGAGCGCCTGCAGGACGAGATTCGCATCACGGTTATCGCCACGGGCTTCAGCCCTGAGCCGGCCAAGCGCCAGGAGGCGCAGCCGCGCAAGGACCTGTTCGCTCCCACGGCGGAGCCGGCGCGCCCGTCCTACCCGTCCTATGGCTCCACCTCCTCCAGCGGCAGCTTCGCCGACGAGGACTACATCCCGGACTTCCTGAAGCGCCAGCGCTAAGGCGCCTGATCGCATCATGAATAAGACGACCCGTGAGCTTGCGCTTCCGCGCCTGGACACGGGTCGTTTTGCGTCTTTGGAGGTCCTGACGGACGAGCCCTTGTTCCGCCAGACCGGCGTGCGCATTGCGTTCACCGGGCGAGCGGGCGGCGTGAGCGAGGGGCCGTACGCGTCGCTTAACCTAGGCGATCACGTGGACGACGACCTTGCGTGCGTGCTGGAGAACCGCCGCCGCGTGTCGGCCGCCCTCGGCGCCGCGGACGCTCCGCTCATCGTGCCGCGCCAAGTCCACGGCGATGCGGTGCTCACGGTGGCGAATCCCGCAGACGCCCCTGCCGTGCAAGCGCGCGCGGGGGAGGGCGCCGACGGCATCGTCGTCGCGTGCGCGGGCGTCGCCAGCCTGCTTTGCTTCGCCGACTGCATGCCGGTCATCGCGGTGGCGCCTTCGGGCGCGTTTGCCGTGGTCCACGCTGGATGGCGCGGCGTCATGGCGGAGATCGCCGCGAAATCCGTGCGCGAGCTTGTCGAGGCAGACCGCATGCGCGGTGTCGAGACGCTGCCGTCGCAGGTCAACGTCTACCTTGGCCCGCACATCCACGCCGAGTGCTTCGAGACGTCCGAGGACATTCACCGTCAGTTCACGGAGCGGTTTGGCACGGGTTGCTCGGCCGGCGCACGCCATATCGACCTTGCGGCCGCGCAGCGGGAAAGCCTCGCGCACGCCGGCGTCGCGCCCGAGCGCGTCGTCGACGCTGGCGTGTGCACCGTCTGCTCGAACGAGGCGTACTTCTCATACCGTGCCCAAGGGGGCGTGTGCGGACGTCACGGGGCGTTCGCCTTTCGCGCTTGATACCAGGAAGCGTGCCCGCCGTCTTAGGCGGGCCGTATTGCGACAGGAGATGACCAATCTATGGGCATTGCTCAACGTTACGCGCGCATCAGGGAAGAAATCGACGAGGCATGCCGTGCCTGCGGGCGCGATCCGCGCGAAGTGCTGCTCCTGCCGGTCTCGAAGACCGTCGGAGTGCCCGAGGTGCGCGAGGCGATCGCGGCAGGCGCGCTCGACTTCGGCGAGAACCGGCCGGACTGCATCGTCGAGAAAGCGGAGGCGCTGCCGCAGGCGCGCTGGCACTTCATCGGCAACGTGCAGTCTCGCCGCATCCGCGACATCGTGCCGCACGCACACCTGATCCATTCGCTGTTCGAAGGGCGGCACCTTCGCAAGGTGGACGCCGTGGCGGCGGAGCTCGGGAAAGTGCAAGACGTGCTGCTTGAGGTGAACGTCTCGGGCGAGGCCAGCAAATCAGGCCTTGCTCCGGAGGATGTGGCGGAGGCGCTGCGCGCGTGCGGCGAGCTCTCGCACGTGCGCGTGCGCGGCCTGATGACCATGGCGCCCCAGGGCGACACGGCGGTGGCGCGCGAGGTGTTCGAGGGCTTGCGGGCATTGCGCGACGAGGCACAACGCGCCGTTGAACCAACGGTCGACAACTGCCAGCTCAATGAGCTTTCTATGGGAATGAGCGAGGATTGGCGCGAGGCCGTGCCGTGCGGGGCTACTATTGTCCGCATCGGCAGGGCCGTCTTCGACGACGCGTTCGAAGAAAGCGCCCAGTAACGCGCGCACGACGCCGCAGGCGCCGTGCCGCCAGAGGGCGTGCGCGCGATGACAGTCAGGAGATTGGCATGGCAAGGTTTTCGTTCCAGCAGGGTAGCGACATGCTGTCCGGCATCAAAGACAAGCTTGGCGGCATCGCCAGCCGCGGGTCCCGCCGCGGTCGTGACAGCTACGACGACTACGATGGCTACGCAGACGAGGCGTACGACGATTACGAGGACGAGTACGAGGACGACTATGCGTACGAAGGCTCCTCGTCCCCTTCGTCCCGCTCGACGGGGGCGTCGCGCGGCTTCGAGCCCACGCGCCCGCGCCTCGTCTCCTTCGAGGACGCCCGCGCCTCGAAGCCTGCGGTCGACCCCCTGAGCCATGACCCGCTGGCGGCGCGTCATGTCGTGACCACCTCCGACGAGCGCCCGCGCTCCACCACGCGCGATGCCATTCGCGCTGGCGTCATCACGTCCGGCACGCGCACCCATGGCTCTGCCGGCTACAACGCGCTGTTCGAGTCCACCGCCGCCGCGGCGTCCGAGAAATCGTCCGCTGGGACGGCGGGCGCGTCCGACGCCGGCCGCGCCGACGTGTCGGCGCCGGCCGACCCGACCATTCCGGTGTTCGCCCCGAAGCGCTCTGTCACCGTGCTCAAGCCCACGGCCTACGACGAGGTCGAGCAGATTGCCAAGGCGCTCAAGGCGGGCGACGCGGTGGTGCTGCAGCTCATGAACACGCAGAACGCGCTTTCCAAGCGCATTCTCGATTTCTCGTTCGGCGTTTCGAGCGCACTGGACGCGAAGGTGGACTGCATCGCCGACAAGGTCTTCGTCATCACGCGCGGCAAGGAGCTCACCGACGAGGAGCGCACGAAGCTGCGCAATCAAGGGGTGTACTAAGCCTATGCACGCCCGCTTTGAACGCATTGCCCGCTCGAAGGAACGGACGCGCGCATGCTAGCTCTCCAATCGCTCCTGCTGGCGCTTTCGGACGCGTACAGCATGGTCATCTTCGTGTACATCATGATGTCGTGGTTCCCGATCGGAGGGGGCGTCATCGGCGATGTGTACCGATTCCTGGGGAAGCTCTGCGACCCCTACCTTGACGTGTTCCGGCGCTTCATCCCGCCGATTGGCGGAATGATTGACGTTTCGCCCATCGTGGCATTGCTTGTATTACAATTAGCGACTAGGTTCGTCGTCGGCCTGCTGTAGCGCCGCGACCAGCGTACGAAATTACAACGGAGGACATTTCCATGGCCATCACTTCGGGTGACATCCACAACCAAAGTTTCTCGATTGACCGCAAGGGCTACAACGTCGACGAGGTCGACGTCTTCCTCGAGCACGTCGCCAACGAGATTGACCTGCTGAACGAGCAGATTGACCAGATGGGCCAGCGCATCAACGAGCTCACCGCCGCTGCCGAGCAGCACGAGGCCGAGCTTGCCGCCGCCCAGGAGGCCGCCGCGTCCGTCGAGCACGAGGTCGCGCCGCTGCCGGTCGATGCCACGCCCGACGAGAAGGACGAGCGCATCGCCGAGCTCGAGCGCAAGTTGGAAGAGCGCAAGCTCGACGACAACGCCATCGCCAAGGCGCTCATCACCGCCCAGCGCTCTGGCGAGGAGGTCATCGCGAAGGCGAAGGCCGACGCGGAGACCATGCGCCAGGACGCCGAGGAGGAGGCCCGCCGCATTCTGGCGAAGGCGAACGGCGAGAAGCAGCGCATCATCGAGTCCATCGACTCGCTGCAGAAGGATCGCGAGGACGTGCGCGCCGAGTACTCGAGCCTCCTGCGCGGCTTCATCTCCTCCGCCACCAAGACGCTCTCCGAGATCGGCGGTGACTCCTCCGCCGTGCTGTCCGCGTATGGTTCCGCGTACGCGTCCGAGGACGCCACGGACACGGGCCGCGTCATGCCGCGCGTGCAGGCTCCGGTCCGCGAGGTGAGCTCTGCCGTTGCCACGTACACGACGCCGCAGGTTGGCAGCGCTGTCGTGACGCCCGCCACCCCGCGTCCCTCCAAGGTGGAGAAGGACCTGAGCGGTTACGGCGACGCCGACGACAACTTCGAGTTCGAAGACGTCGAGTAGCGGGGCTTCGTCGGTCTGGCGAACGGCGAATGCGCCGACACTGCGAAGCGCCCTGGCACAGAATCCAGCCATTTAGAGGGGGCTCGGTGGAC
>DVLD01000012.1 GCA_018715725.1 Candidatus Aveggerthella excrementigallinarum | reverse complement strand
TCGCCTTCGGCGAAGGATTACTAAAACTCTACGATTCCTCCAACTGGCGTGCGGGGGTCGTGGCATAATGGGACGGTTCGTACAATGACGGCACCGCAAGGTGCCGTCTGCGCATTCAGCGCGTGCAAGGCGCGTGGGCAGGGAGCGGGAAAGGCTTGCCTGCGTGCGAGGAGAGAGAAGAAAGAGGATTATCCGATGGCGAACGCGCGGGATAAGAAGAAGCGGGGCACCGACCGTCGCAACGTTTGGTTGCTGGTCCTGACCACGCTGCTCGTGCTGGGGTCCGTGTTCATGTTCACGCCCCCGCAGGAGAAGATCAACCAGGGCCTGGACATCCAGGGCGGCCTGTCGGTCGTGCTGACCGCCCACAACACCGAGGGGGGCGACGTCTCCTCCGAGGACATGGAGGCCAGCCGCCAGATCATCGAAAGCCGCGTGAACGCGCTCGGCGCGTCCGAGGCCACCGTCCAGGTGCAGGGTACCGACCAGATCCTGGTTCAGATTCCGGGCCTGTCTGACGCGCAGGACGCCCTCGAGACCATCGGCCGCACTGGCCAGCTGGAGTTCGCGCGCCTCGACTCGTTCACCGACTCCAACGTGAAGACCCAGATTCAGAACGGCCAGTACGGCTCGTCCGGCACCTACACCGACGAGCTTGGCAACAGCCTGCCGTCCGGCGAGACCATCAACCTGGAGGTCGAGGAGGGCACCTACGAGCCCATCGTCACCGGCGCCAACATCGTGAACGTCACGGTGGACCGCGAAAGCGAGACCTCGGCGAACTACGCCGTCAACATCGAGCTCGACGCCGCCGGCACCGAGGCCTTCGCGGAGGCCTCTCAGGACCTCGTTGCCGATCATGGCCAGATTGTCATCATTCTTGACGGCGAGGTGCAGTCTGCTCCTGCCGTGCAGTCCGCCATCACGGACGGCCGCGTGTCCATCACGGGCGGCTACTCCCAGGAGGAAGCGCAGGCCATGAAGACCGTGCTCGAGTCCGGCTCGCTGCCGGTGAGCTTCGAGTACTCGCAGAGCCAGGTCGTCGGCCCGACGCTCGGCCAGGACGCTCTCGCCTCCGGCGTGCTCGTCGCCGCTATCGGCATCCTGATCGTGATGCTCTACCTGCTTATCTTCTACCGCGGCCTGGGCATCATCGCCGCGGGCGCCATGCTCATCTTCGCCGTCCTGTACCTGGGCATCCTGGCGACGCTTTCCCACTTCGGCCTGTTCAGCCTTTCGCTCGCGGGCATTGCGGGCATCGTGCTCACCATCGGCATGGCGGCAGACTCGTCCATCCTCACGCTCGAGCGCTTCCGCGAGGAGATTCGCATGGGCCGCAGCGTCCGCGCCGCGTCCATCACCGGCGTGCGCCACGCCATCCAGACCTCCATCGACGCCGACCTGGTGACCCTGGTCTCGGCGCTCACGCTGTTCTTCCTGGCGTCCGCCTCCGTCAAGGGCTTCGGCCTGACGCTGGCGCTCGGCATCCTGTGCGACATCATCATGATGCTGCTCTTCAAAGCGCCGCTCATCCGCATCATGGCGCCGCGCACCATCGCGAAGCACCCGGGTTTCTGGGGCACGCGCGAGAGCCTGGCCGCCGCCGAGGACTACAAGCGTTTGGCTGAGGCCGAGGGCATGTCCGTGGCAGCCGCCGAGACCGGCGAAGAGATGAACGCCGCCGCCACGGCGGCCAACGCCGAGAAGCGCGCCGGCGCCGCGGGCGCTGCCGCCGCCGAGGCCGCTCACAAGCCGCGCGGCCGCTTCATCAAGCACGACATCAACTTCCTGGGCGTGCGCAAGGTGCTGCTGAGCATCTCCGCCGCCCTGGTGGTCCTGGCGCTCGTCATCACCGGCGTGCGCGGCCTGAACTTCGGCATCGAGTTCGTGGGCGGCACTTCCATCGCCTTCCATGGCACGGGCGACGTGACCATCGAGCAGATGCGCGACGCGTTCAACGACGCGGGCGAGCCGGACGCCACCGTCCAGACCACCAACGCCGACGGCGAAGAAGGCTTCCTCGTCCGCACCGCCACCACGTCCGCCGAGGACGCGAGCGCGGCGGCGAATCAGGTGGCCGACCAGCTGGGCCTGCAGAACGACGCCATCGAGGTCTCCACGATCGGCCCGGACTGGGGCGCCAGCGTGGTCGAAGCCTCGCTCATCGCGTTCGTGGTCTCGCTGCTGCTGATCATCGCCTACATCGGCATCCGCTTCGAGTACAAGATGGGCGTCACGGCCGTTATCGCGCTCTTGCACGACCTGGTGCTCGTCATGGGCGTCTACGCGCTCTTCGGGCGCGAGGTCACGCCGAACACCATCGCCGCGCTGCTCACTATCATGGGCTATTCGCTCTACGACACGGTCGTCGTGTTCCACCGCATCAACGACAACATGCAGAACACCGACATCAAGTGCACGTTCATGACCATGGCGAACCACTCCATCAACCAGGTGTTCGTCCGCACGATCAACACGACGCTGTCCACGCTCATCCCGGTCGTGGCCATGCTGCTGTTCGGCGGCGAGACGCTGCGCGACTTCGCCTTCGCCATGACCATCGGCCTGGTGTGCGGCTCCTACTCGTCCATCGCCGTGGCCACCCCGCTCTACGCCATCTGGAAGACGCGCGAGCCGTCCTACAAGCGCCTGGCCGCGAAGTACGGCGACGAGGTGGGCCGCTTCGAGTTCGCGCACCCGAGCATTTCCACGCCGATCGCCAAGACGGCGAAGAAGGCCGCTTCCGACGCCGCCGAAGGCGCGGAGAGCGCTTCCGCGACCGGCGCGAGCAAGGCGAAGAAATCCGCGCCGTCTGCGCCGGCGCCGCACTACAAGCGCAAGGCCGCCGCGAAGGCCACGCCTGCCGCCAGCGCTCAGCAGGCGCGCCGCGCGCAGGAGGCCGAGGGCGCCGAAGAGGTGACGTCCATGGCCGACGCCTGGGCGAAGCTGCACGCGGACGATCCGGACGAGGCGTCCAAGGCCAAGAAGGTCGACGCGCCGCCGGAGCTGGAGTTCAAGCCGGTCGAGGAAGGCCGTCGTGGCCGCGGTCGTCGCGGCCAGCTCGTGACCTCCGCGCCCGAGAAGGCCGAGCCGGTCGACGCTGCCGACGCCGATGCCGACCGCGACGCCGACGCCGACGTTGACGCCGCTCCGGCGGCTGCCGAGCAAGCCGAGGCGTTCGTGGAGAGCGCACTCGAGGATGCCGCTCCCGCCACCGAGGCTGCTGAGGTCGCCGATACCGAGGCTCCTGCCGCCGAGGACGCCGAGAAGGAGAAGAAGGCCGAATAGCCTGCACCTTCCAGCACGAAACGAAGCCCGCCGCACCTCCGCAGGTGCGGCGGGCTTTTTCGTGTGCGTTGTTGCACGGCGCACTACCGAACGCGCCGCGCGCAGGATGGGCGCTTCGCGGTATAGTGGCACGGACATGATTGGACGCCCTGCGCGGGCGCGAGGAGAAAGGCACGCTATGAGGACGGGAAGCGCACCGAATTTCTGCCCGCCGGTGGAAGAGGGCATGGTGCTCACTTTCGAGGACGAGCAGGGCGAGCACGTCGATCTGGAGTTCCTGGGGCTGATTCTGCACGGGGAAGCGCGTTACGGCTTCTTCTTCCCGGTCACGGAGGACGATCCGGCGCTGTCCTCGGGCGAGGTCGTCATGCTGGAGGTCACGGAGCTGGACGAGGACGGCCAGCCGGCCGCCTTCGAGCTCGTGGAGGACGAGGCTTTCGCGGAAGAGATCTACGAGGAGTTCAAGGCCGCCACGAAGGATCTGTACGACTTCGAATAGATTGCCGTGCACGGATGGCGCGCTCGCGCGTCAGGTGGTATTCGCAATCGTTCCGCGCAAGGCCGAACGCCATGGCAGGTTGCCGTCGGCGCTCGGCCCTTTCGCATCTCGCGGCATGGTGCGAGATGACGGATGCGGCGGCACCGAGAGGGTTCTGCCGCATCTCACGCGTTTGGACGTTTTACGTAGTGGAGGAACGAGTCGAGCGCGCTCCACGCGTCCGCTTCCCACATGCCGCCGACCGCGCAGCGGAACAGCGGACCGGAGAGTGGGAGCCGCGCGAGCGAGAGCACGGCTTCGGTGTTCTCGTATTCAGGGGCCATGCTTAGCACGGCGTCGCATGAGCGTGAAAGCTGCACAGCTTTTGCAGCGCGATAACGGCCAAGTCCTCCGGCAAAGCGGGGGAAAAGCGCATCCGCATCTCGGGTCAGGGACGCCGGGTCCGCAGAGAACGGGGAGTCTCCCTGGCACGCTTTGTCGATAGCGCGCAGTGTGCGTGCGAATAGTTCTGCGATTCGCTGTCGATCGGGCGAGGGCGCCGCGTCGCCGCACAGGAACCAGAGGCTTTCGGAGAGCGGCATGCGGAGCAGCCGATACCCGCGCGACTCGAGTTCTTCCCCGATGCCGCCGTCGATAAGGTGCACGCACGAGAGCGCGCCGACTATGCCGAGGCGCGGAGCGTCGTCACTCCACGTTGCGTGCGCGAGGCGCGCAAGGTCCGGAAGGTCGGATGTATGCGGGATGCCGCCAGCGAGCACGTCGCGCTCAAGGGCGGCACGCGCGGACGGGCGTGCCGCGCCGACGAGGTCGGATGTGACGATCGCACGGAATAGAAGCTCGGGGTCGTGCGCGCGCTCGAACAGAGTTTCCAGCTTCGGCGCCCAAAGGCGCAGCTGTTCGTCTGCGGGCAGCATGCGCGCAAGGACATGCGCGTACTGGCTGTCTGCCTCGGCGCCTTCCGTCGAAGGAACGAGCAGAATCGTGCTGGCGTCCGAGCCCGCTTCCGTTGCTGCGCCGTTGCTGCTGCGATCGTGCGCGATTTTGCGCGCGATTCCCATCAGTCCAGCGTACGCGATGAAGTCGACGTACTCTTTCGCATCGACGGCGGCATTGCCGGCGCGAAGGATTTCTTCGTCGACGGCGGGAAGCGTCTCGCAGCGTACACCGGTGGTTTCGAGATAGCGGGCAATGTACGGTGTCGCCGCGCACCTGGGCAACAAAACGGTTTCTGCGCGTTCGGGACGATCGGCTATGACCGGGACTGCCGGTAGTGTGCGCGACTGCGCGTCGGCGGGGCTCCATGCCTCGATGCAGCGCAAAAACGCTTCGATGCGCGTGATGAGCCCGACTGGCGAAAAATGCTCGTCAGTCTCGACGCATAAGTTTGGTTTGTTTCCGAGCTCGTGCTTTACCAGATGTGACAACATGCTGTCGGGGCCGCATCCGTGGTTGGTCAGGTAAATGGCGAACAGACGCGGGTTTGCGGCGACGATGCGCGCTGCAGCAATGATGTGCTCGCCGAACGGCCAGCACATGTCCGGATAGTCGCGTGAAAGGTCCACGTTCTCAAGCGGCAGTGCGCTTTGCGTGATCACGCGGTAGCCGCGCTCTCGCAGGATGTGCGGGATGCCCATATTGAGCACTGGGTCATTCGTGCCGTACGGTCGCGTGATAAGCACGATGGCTTTCTCGCCCGGCAGAAGCGCATCAAGCGTTGACTGGGCGCTTGACCGCCGTGCTTTCTGGGCGCGGTCCATCGCTGCTTTTCCCTTGGCGAGCGCACGCATGACTTGTGGGCGCGAGTGTCCGAGCTGCACTGCCATGCGCACCATGGCGCCCGCCATGCCTCGTTTGCCGCGTTCGAGGTCGAAGGTGGGGTTGAGCAGCTTCACTCCTTGCTGCTCGAGCCCGAGCGATTCGAACACGGCACGCCCGGCGGTCTGTAAATGAACGCATCCGTAGCAGTGCGCAGCCGCGGAGTGCTCGTTGCGCATGGAGTAGACTGCGGGTAGGAACAGGTAGTCAACCCCGAGTTCGGCAAGCTGCGCCATGTGCCCGTACACGAGCTTGACGGGGTAGCAGGCTTCGGTCTGCGCGAGGTCTTGCGACTGCTTGACAATGCGCTCGTTTGTCGGCTGCGAGAGCAGGACGTTGTAGCCAAGTTCGGTAAAGAACGCGTTCGCCATCGGGAAAAACTTGTGAATCATGAGGACGAAGGGAATGCCGACTGTGCGCTTGCGCGGGTCGATCGTTCTATCGTAGCCAGCGAGCAGCGGGTTTGGCTCATGGGGCAGGGTCGCCTGACCATGGGAGGACGCATTGTCGTGCGGTCGGGGCTCATCGCGTGCAGGCTGGGTGGCGTCCGCGCGCTGCCGCACAGCGCCCGTTGCCGTGTCGATGCCGCAGAATCCGCTCGCAAACCCAGGCTCGCGAGCTTTCTCACGCGCGAGCAGGGCAGCGCCATACGCACCGCTGACGGAGAAGCAGGGCGACACCGTGAGCTCCTGTCCGAAGGCAGCGCGGAAGGCTGCGACGACGCCGCGGTTGTATGCGACGCCACCTTGCAGGATGGGGCGAGGGCCGACCGGACGCCCGCCGACGACCTTCGCGCGGTAATTTGCCACGACAGCATGGCAGATGCCGGCGGCGACATCATCGACGTCCGCACCGGCGCACAAGGCGTCGTTCACGGCGCTTTCCATGAACACGGTGCACCGTTCGCCAACATAGACCGGATTGGGTGCGCCCACTGCACGATCGCCCACCTCGTCAATCGGCAGGCCAAGGCGCGCCGCTTGCTCCTCCACGAACGATCCCGTGCCTGCCGCGCAGATTTTATTCATGCAGAAATCGACGGGAACGCCGTTTTCCAGCTGAATGAACTTCGAGTCCTGGCCCCCAATCTCAAGCACGCTCGTGGCATCGGGGAACAGGCGGATGGCGGCGGTCGCTTGGGCGGTGATCTCGTTTTCAACGACATCGGCGCTCAGGGCTCGACCCACCTTGATGCGTCCTGACCCGGTCACGCCAACCGCGCCCACGATTGCATGAGGGTGAGCGCGCGCGAACTGGTTGAACACGTTGCGCACTGCAGCGGAGGAGTCGCCCCCGGTGCGCACGTACCAGTGGTCGAGAAGCGTGCCGTCCGTTCCGCAGACGGCAAGGTCGGTGCTCGTTGACCCGACATCAACTCCGACGAAGCAGGGCGCATCGTGCGGTACGGGCAGATGGTGCGGGTCGCTTTGGGCGGGCGCTGCCCAGGGGCCGAGCGCGGCAAGGCGTGGCAGTTCGTCCACGCGGGCGGCGGCCACAACCTGCACGAGCTCCGAACACGAAGGGGCGCCTATCGCGCCGCGCGCCTCGACCGCGGCCCCGATTGCAAGGGCGAGCGGGGCGTCATCGGGAACGACCAGTTCGGCTTCGTCGAGGCCAAACGTGGCGCGCAACGCCTTCACCAGGCCTTCGTTGCGCACGGTGCCGCCCGCGAGCGCTACGGGCGTTTCGATGGGGAGATTGCGAACGACGGTTGCCTTGAAATTGCGCGCGACGGCGCGGCACAACCCTGCCAGGACGTCAGGAGTGGTGGCGCCTTCTTGCTGCCGATGAACGATGTCCGACTTTGCGAACACCGCACAGCGCCCGGAGATCTGCGGGCACGACGTGGCGTACGCCTCAACTTCGGAGATGCGCTCGATAGGAAGCCCAAGCCTGCCCATCTGATCCTCGAAGAACGATCCCGTGCCGCTTGCGCAATGTTGGTTGCGCGCAAACTGTGGTGGCAGGCCTTCTGAAAGCGACGTGACGTAGCGGGCGCTCTGGGCGCCGATGTCGACGAGCGAGCGTGCCTGCGGGCAGAGTTTCCTCATGCCGGTGACGAGGGCGGGCATCTCTTCAATCAAGGCGCTCGCTTTCACGTTGCCGAGCAGTTTCGCACTGTGGACGCCGGTTGCCTGGCATGGCGCGTCGAGCGCGGCGGGCAGGGCAGTGGCAAGCTTTTGCAGCGCTGCGGCAGTCGACGTGCGCGGCGAGCCGTTGTGGCGGACCTCGCAGGAAAACGCCGTGCTGCCCGCAGCGTCGAGTGCGACGAGCTTCGTGGAAAATGCGCCGCAATCAAGGCCGATGGCCAAACGCGCGCTTTCGCATGCGAAACCTTGCGCGGGCGTGTCTTTCCAAGCGATGGCACTCGCTGCGGAGCATTTCCCTGAAACGAGAGAGACGATCTGCCGCCTGATGGTGGCAAGGGCGGCGTCGGCGGGATCGCGGCCTTCGGCGCCTGGCAGTGCGAACGTGCGAACAATGCGCGAAGGCCGATCTGAAAGCACGACGATGCGCGTGGCGAGCATGAGCGCCTCGTCAATCTCGTGCGTGACGAACAGCACGGCGTGACGCTGCTCGCGCCACATGCTCAGCAAGAGCTCCGCCATCTCCATGCGCAGGCTGTAATCAAGGCCAGAGAACGGCTCGTCCATGAGCAGCGTCGTGCTGGGGAAATTGAACGCGCGAGCGAGCGCGCAGCGCTTCGCCATGCCGCCTGACAGACGGACGGGCGGATAGTCCTCGAACCCGCGCAGCCCGACCGAAGCAATGATGCGGCTGACGTCGGCGTCGCTTGCCTGCGGGTTCACCAGCTCGATGTTCTCGCGCACGGATCGCCACGGCAGCAGGCGGTTCTCTTGGAACACATAGCCGACCGCCCCTCCATCGGTGGCGACGGAGCCTTCGTCAGGCTCAGCGAGCCCTGCGGCCATGTTCAGCAGCGTCGATTTTCCGCAGCCGGAAGGGCCGATGAGCACGACGACCTCCCCGTCGGCGACGGTAAGGCCGAAGTCTTCCACGACCGGCAGGCCGTCGAGGCTTTTCGAGACGTGGTCGAACGAGATCATCGCGGTCCTTTCATAAGGGTTTTTGGAAGGTGCAGGGAGAACATCGCCTGGCAGAGGTAGTACAGGACCACCACGACGACCGCCCAGGCGATAATGGCTTCGGGCGCGAGGTTCAGGCGGGCTGTGACGATTTCGCCGCCAATGCCGGTGGAGGTCGTGAGGACCTCGCCCATTACGACGATTTTCCAGGCGGCGCCGGTCGAGATTTTGAGCGCCGAGCGGAAATAAGGCTTCACTGACGGAAGAATGATGTGGCGGAGGACCTTCGCGCGCGAAAACCGGTAGCAGTGTGCCATTTCCAAGAGCTTGGGATCCACGTTGCGCACGCCCTCGCTCAGGTTCACCACCACGTAAGGAATGGTCGAAACCGCCACAATGAAGATGGCCGGCCGCCCGTTGAACCCGAACCATACGAGAGCCATGACGACCCAGCAGACGGGCGGAACTGTCTGCAGGATGCCGATGATGGGGGAGCACACATCGTGGAACCTGGTGCTGAAGCCAGCGAGCAGGCCGATGGCACCGCCGAGCGCCAGGCCGCTCGCAAGCCCGAGCGCGAGTCGCTGGACAGTGGTGAAGATGGCCTCCTGTCCATCGGGCGAGGTGAGGATGTCCCTGAGCGAAACGGCGACCGTCGGGATGTCCGGCACGACGAGCGGAGGGAAGGCAAGCGAAAGTGCCCACCAGACGCCGAGCACGATGGCGGCGGCAGCAAGGCGGGCGGGTAGCTTTCGTGCAAATGATCGAATCAGCGGCGGCATGGCATCCTTTCAGAGCGACGCCCCCGGTGGGACGGGGGCGTCGCGTTCGCTTGCGAGGACATGGCCAACGGGTGCGCTAAGCCTGGTAGTACATCTCCTCGGTCGGGAGGTCCCCGCCGATCATGGACGGGTCGTAGGTGTGCAGGAGCTCGTAGAAATCGGCGAGTTCTGCTGCAGCATCGGGCGCCGTCTTGAAGTGCAAGCCCATGTTCGGGATGGCCTGTTCGACCAGGGCTGCCTGCATGCCGAGCTCCGCCTCGGCGAGTTTTGCAGCTTCGGCCGGATTCGCGACGACCCATTCGAGCGCTTCCTGGTAGGCGTCTTGGAAAGCTGCCACGAAATCGGGATTCTCGTCGACGAACGACTGCTTCGTGCCGAAGCCGGCGTTGGGAATCATGGTGTCTGTGCCGGTCACGCGCTGCCACTCTTCCTCGAAACTCAGGGCGCGGCGCAGATTTGGGTTCTTCGAAAGCGCCGCCGTGACCTGTGGTTCGATTTGCGTGGCGTACTGCGCTTGGCCGGAAGCGAGCAGCTGTGTGACCTCGTCAGTCGATGCGTAGACGATTTCGACGTCCTCTCCAGGGACAAGCCCGGCCTCATCGATGAAGTACTGGGTTAGCGCGTCGGGAGGGGAGGACTGCAGCGGGATGTGGACGGTTTTGCCTTTCAGATCCGACCAGCTGCCGAAGTTCGGGTCGGTCGTGAGGAAGTACGTCACACCCCACGTGTTCACGTTCATGAGGCGCACGTCGAGGCCTTTGTTGAACAGCGTGGAGACCACGGTGAGCGGGAAGGCGAACATGTCGTGCTCAGTGTCCTGCACCATCGCGATGAGTTGGTCGGGCGCCGTCCATACATCCAGGTTGATCGTCACGTCCTCGCCGAGCGCCTTCGAGTCAATCATGCGCAGGACGGGCAGCGTCGGCGGGGCGGTCGGCACGCCGAGCGTGACCTCAATGGGGCCGGATGAGGCCGTGCTCTCGGATGCAGTCTCGGAGCTGGCGCTTTCGCTCGTGCTTGGAGCGGCGTCGTTCGACGAGCTGCAGCCGGCGAGCGCTCCGCCTAGGGCGAATGCGGCGCCGGCGGTTCCTGCCAGCGCGAAGAATTGCCGGCGGTTGATGTTTCGTGCCATTGGCACCTCCTGTCGATTGTGCTTAAAATGTAAGCCTCATATAACTCACAATGAAGTATGTCAAAGCTAACAAAGGAGGCGCGTTGCCATGGCAACGGCGGGCAAGAAATATTCCGCGCTCACTCAGGCAATGGCAACGAGCGCGCTGTTCGCTGGCATTGACGAGGGGTCGTACGAAGAGCTGCTCGCTTACCTTGACGGCACGGTGCGCTCGTACGAAGAGGGAAGCCTGCTCGTACGCATCGGAGACGCCCAGGCGCGGGTAGGCATGGTCGTTGAGGGCGACATTGAAGTGGGCTTTTACGACGAGTCCGGCTCTCTTGCGAACGTGACCCGCATGAGGCCGGGCGACGTGTTCGCCGAGAGCATCGCATGCGCGGGCGTGCCGTCCCCGGTCCAGGCGCTCGCGTCCGAGGACAGTGCGGTCCTGTGGCTTTCCGCCGATCGGATTAGGCGTGCCGGTTCTTTCGGTGCCCCGCGCAGCGCGGGGTGTATGCTGGGCAACCTGGTAGGGTTGCTTTCGCGCAAGAACGTGTTCCTCAACAGGAAGGTGCACATTCTTGCCCAAAAGCGCCTTCGTGACCGCGTGAAGCTGTATCTGAACGATTGCACGTCTGGAAGCGGGCAGCAACGGGCGTCGTTTTCGCGCAGCGAGCTTGCGCGGTATTTGTGCGTGGATCGCAGCGCTCTCTCGCGCGAGCTCGGGCGCATGCGCGACGAGGGCATCGTGCGGCTTGATGGCAAGGACATCACCGTGGTCGACGTCTCGTTTTTGAAATAGCGCGCTGCAGGCGCATAGTGGCAGCGACAGGCGGCGACCTCTCAATATGCTCCAGCGGTTAGCTGTGTTGCCGCGGCAACAAACGAACGTCGCGTGCGAAGGTATCGTAGCGGTATTCTTTCGCGCGTCTGCCGCGCATGCGAGGAAAGGACAGGCATGGGATTGCGGAATCTTCCTACCGAGGCGCCGATGCGCCTGAGCGATTTGACGGCGTACCATCCCGGTCACGTTTCAAGTAGGACACTCACCACGCTCGAAGCTGGCGCAAGCATTACGGTGCTCGCGTTCGACGACGGCGAGAGCGTCAGCGAAGAGGAGTACTTCGGAGACATGTTGTACTACGCAATCGAAGGCTCGTGCGACATCGTGCTGCCGAATCGACGCGTGGCGCTTGCGGCGGGCGAGGTTCTGATGGTGCCTGCGCATGTGCTGCACGCAGTGGAAGGGCGTAGCGCGTTCAAGCTGCTGCAGGTGTGCGTGTAGGACGTTTTGCGGTGGCGCGTCGCACCTCCTGAGCGTGCACAAGAATCTAACTGACATTCCGTCGACGGGCGGAGAAAGGAGCGAGCTATGAGCGAGCTGATTAAAAACGTCGAGCACCGTATTCCGTTCGACGTGGCAGACCTGGTGGTGTTCGAGGAGGGGAAAGTCAACAGCATCACGCTTTCCCAGACTCCGGGATGCAAGATGACGCTGTTCTCGTTTGATGCGGGGGAGGGCATTACCACCCACGCGGCCCCGGGCGATGCGCTCGCGTACGTGCTGGAAGGGGCTGCCGAGATTACAATCGATGGCGAAGCGAACCGCGTCGAGGCGGGCAGCGCCATCGTGATGCCCGCCGGCGTGCCGCACGCCGTGAAGGCTCCCGAGCGTTTCAAGATGCTGCTCGTGGTGGTGAAGGAGGTTTCGGAAGCGTAAGCGCCCCGCGTTGTTCGCGCGCAGCGATTACGCGCGCTGTCCTTGCGCTCCGCGCCATCCTTGAGAGCGCGCCTAAGCGCTATCATTTGCGGCGCTTGCCACGTTGTTTTCGAATGGGTTCGAGCCCGTTCGGGTGTTTACAGCATCCGGGCAGAGTGCCTACAATGTCCGCAATGAATTCTGTTTCAGGGCGAGGTGAAAGTCCTCACTGGCGGTGACCGGCATACGCCGGAAGTCCGCGACCCCGCGCAAGCGGGCTGACTCGGTGCGAATCCGAGACCAACGGTTACAGTCCGGATGGAAGAGGCAGAGCTTGCACGACGTGATGGGCGGGCCCTGCGGCAAGGCGCTTGTCCTTCGCCGCGCTCGGGGTGGTGCCCGTTCGAACGTTTCGCAAACCCAAAGGCCTGTATGAAAGGAATTCATGCGGGCCTGTTTTCTTTTCAAGGCGGAAAACCGGTCCTTCCGAAGGAGCCTTGCTGAAAGGAAGGGGTTTGCCGTGAACGCGCAAACGAAGAACATCTCCGACTACCAGTTCGAGAACACCAACAAATGGTCGACGAAGCAGCTCGTCACCATGGCGCTCATGTGCGCCATCGCCGCGCTGCTCTCGTTCATCCAGATCCCCCTCATCCCGGGCGTGACGTTTCTGACGTACGACCCCTCGCTCATGCCCGCCATGGTCTGCGGCTTCGCCTTCGGACCGGGCGCCGGCGTCATCGTGGGCGCCGTCGCCGCCGTCATCCACGGCCTTATCCTGGGCGAATGGGTGGGCTCCCTCATGAACATCTGCGCCACGGTGTTCTTCGTGCTGCCGGCCGCGCTGCTCTACCGCAAGCACCGCACCTACGGCGTCGCCATCGGAGGCCTGGTGCTGAGCACCATCGTGGCCACGCTGGGCGCCCTTGTCACGAACCTGACCATTGGCGTGGCGTTCTGGTACGGCACGCCGGATGCCATCATCCCGCTGCTGCTGCCCGCCGTCGTGCCGTTCAACCTGGCGAAGAGCGCGTTGAACGCCGTGCTCACCATCGTCGTCTACAAGGCGGTCTCCAATCTGATCACGCCTGAGAAGGACCAGGTGAAGGGCAAGTAGCTGCAGGATATGTCCATCGTGCGCCGCGCGATATCGCGCGGCGCTTCCCGTGAAGGGCAGGGCGCCGTCACGTGGGCGCCCGCAGAAAGGACCCGTAGAAACGCCATGATCGAATTCGAGAACGTCAGCTTCACCTACGACGGAGCGCGCAACGTGCTGCAGGGTGTGAGCCTGCAGGTGCGGCAGGGCGAGTTCCTGTGCGTGCTCGGCGGTAACGGCAGCGGCAAGAGCACGCTGGCGAAGCACGTGAACGCCCTGTTCACGCCCGACGAGGGGCGCGTGGTGGTGGACGGCCATGACACGGCGGACCCTGCGTGCACCTACTTGGTGCGCAGCACGGCGGGCATGGTGTTCCAGAACCCCGACGACCAGCTCGTCGCGAGCCTGGTGGAAAACGACGTGGCGTTCGGGCCGGAGAACCTGGGCGTGCCTACGCCCGAGCTGCGCGAGCGCGTGACGAAGGCGCTGCGCGACGTGGGGTTCGTGGGCTTCGAGCGGAAAGAGACGGCGGCGCTGTCCGGCGGCCAGAAGCAGCGTGTCGCGATCGCCGGTGTCTTGGCCATGGAGCCGCGCATCCTCGTGCTCGACGAGGCGTCGTCCATGCTCGACCCGCGCGGGCGCGACGGGCTGCTGCGCGTATGCCGCGACCTGCACGAGCACGGCATGACCATCGTCATGATCACGCACTTCATGGAGGAGGCGGCGCTCGCCGACCGCGTGATCGTGCTGAAGGACGGGGCCGTCTGCCTGGAAGGGACGCCGGAAGAGGTGCTCACGCGCGCCGACGAGCTCGCGAGCTTGAACCTCGAGGTGCCGTTCGCGTGCGAGCTCGCGCTCGACCTTCAGAAGCGGGGCGTGCCCGTGCACACCACGGTGGACGAGAAAGCGCTCGCGCGTGACATCGCGGCCCGCGTGGACGTCGGCGCGTCCGAAGCTGCCGAGGCGAACGATGGCCTGGCGGACGACGGCCACCTGGACGACGCTCCCGCGGATTCGCTCGGCACGCCGCTCATCCAGTTCGACCACGTGAGCTTCGCCTACCTGAACAACGCCGAGCGCCGCAAGCTCAAGAAGCGCGCGCGCCGCGCGAAGGCGGCGGACCCTTCCGACGGACCCGCCTGGGGCGCGAGCCCTGACGCCGCCTGGGCGCTGCGCGATATCGACTTCGCGGTGCGCGAGGGCGACTTCCTCGGTATCGCAGGGCACACGGGCTCGGGCAAGTCGACGCTGCTCCAGCACATGAACGGCCTGCTTGCGCCCACGGAAGGGCGCGTGCTCGTCGGCGGCGAGGACCTCTCCGACCGCCGGGTCGCCGCGCACGTGCGCGGGCAGGTGGGGCTGGTCTTCCAGTACCCCGAGCACCAGCTGTTCGCCGCCACCGTGTACGAGGACGTGGCCTTCGGCCCTCGCAACCTCGGTCTGTCCGCCGAAGAGGTGGACGAGCGCGTGCGCGCCTCGCTGGAGCTCGTCGGCCTGGACTTCGACGAGCTGCGCGAGAAGAGCCCCTTCGCGCTCTCGGGCGGCCAGCAGCGCCGCGTCGCGTTCGCCGGCGTGCTGGCCATGCGCCCGCGCACGCTCATCCTGGACGAGCCGGTCGCCGGGCTGGACCCTGCCGCGCGCGCCGATTTCCTGACGTTCATCAAGGGCCTGCACGAGCAGGGCCTGACGATCGTCATGGTGTCCCACGACATGGACGACCTGGCGGACCTTTCCACCTGGATGCTCGTGCTGAACGGCGGCTCGGTCTACATGAGCGGAACGCCAGAGGAGGTGTTCGCC
Organism: Candidatus Aveggerthella excrementigallinarum; assembly: GCA_018715725.1. Classification (GTDB taxonomy): domain Bacteria; phylum Actinomycetota; class Coriobacteriia; order Coriobacteriales; family Eggerthellaceae; genus Aveggerthella; species Aveggerthella excrementigallinarum. Next base: position 50,334 of record DVLD01000012.1, on the reverse strand, counting down.
CGCGGGCATGAGCTGCACGATATCGGCCTGGGCGTGCCGGCGCCGCAGCGCTTCGCGAACGAGCTGCGCGAAGCGGGCGTGCCCCTGAGCGCACGCGGACTGTACGACCGCGCTCGGCTGGCGAGCGACATCGCCGCGCTGGCAGGGAGGACGTCATGATCAACGCGTTCTCCTTCGGCAGCTACCTTCCGGGCGACAGCCCGCTGCATCGCATGGATCCGCGCGCCAAGCTCGTGCTCGGCTGCGCGTTCATCATCATCGCGCTCGTGGCGCAGGACTTCGTCTCGCTTGCCGTGTGCGCTGTCTTCGCGCTCGCGTTCTTCCTCATCGCGCGGTTGCCGGCGGGCAAGGCGCTGCGCTCGATCGGGCCGCTCGCGCTCATCGCGGTGGTGGCCGCCGTGCTGAACCTGTTCGTGGTGCAGGGCGGCGCCGTGCTCATTGAGTGGGGGTTCGTCCGCGTGAGCGAGGCGGGCGTGCGCCAGTGCCTGTTCGTGGCCGCGCGCGTGCTGCTCATGATGTTCGCCATGACGCTCGTCACCATGACCACGCCCACGCTCGACATCTCCGAGGCGACGGAAAGCCTCATGCGCCCGCTTGCGCGCTTCGGTTTCCCGGCGCACGAGATCGCCATGATCATGGGCATCGCGCTGCGCTTCCTACCGCAGTTCGCGCAGGAGTTCGCCATCATCTACCAGGCGCAGGTGAGCCGTGGGGCGAAGCTGGCGGAAAGCCCTCGCCGCGGCGCGCTGCGCATGCTCTCGAGCCTGATGGTGCCGCTGTTCACGAGCGCGTTCCGCCATGCCGAGACGCTCTCGCTCGCCATGGACGCGCGCTGCTACCACGGCGGCACGGGCCGCACGCGCCTGCGCCCGCTGCGCTACGCCCCGCGCGACGCGGTGGCGTGCGCCGTCATGGCGCTCATGCTGGCGTGCGTGCTGGCCGTGAACGTGTTGGCATAGAAAGGAGCACCCTATGGCATCCGCATTCCCCGACCAGACCCTGCCGCCCACGCCCGACGCGAGCGAGGGCGTGAAGCAGGCGCTCGCGTACCTGACGAACGTCCCTGCGTGGTACCTGGCCACGAGCGTCGACGGCCAGCCGCACGTGCGCCCGTTCAGCTTCGCCGCCGAGCAGGACGGGAAAATCTGGTTCTGCACCGCGAAGACGAAGGACGTGTGGGAAGAACTCGTGCAGAACCCGAAGTTCGAGGCGACCGCCTGGTGGCCGGGGCACGGCTGGCTCATCCTGCGCGGCGTCGCCGGGTTCGAGGACCGGGCGCGCCCCGAGATGCGCGAGATGGGCTACCGCCACCTCACCACCCTGGGCGAGGCGTACGACGGGCCGGACGATGCGCGCCTCGTGTTCTTCTCCGTGGAGGAGCCGAAGGCCTGGATCTGCGGCCACGGTGAGGGCGACTGGAAGCCCATCGAGCTCTAAACGCGCGGTTGACCGCTTGGCTCAATTTAAGATTGAACTCAGAGATTGCCGTTCGCCCCGTTATCGTATTCGGTCGCCGATATGTACGGCATTCGATACCGCGCTCTCGCCGTGGAGGGGAGGACGGTGCGGCCGAGTACGGTTTCAAAAAAGGACGGGCGCATGAGCCTCATCTCCGAGTTCAAAGACTTCATCAACCGCGGCAACGTGATGGACATGGCAGTCGGTGTCATCATCGGCGGCGCGTTCACCTCCATCGTGACGTCGCTCACCAACGACATCATCAACCCGCTCATCAAGCTGGTTACCGGCGGCGGCACCGAGGTCGCCGGCCTGACCATCCCGGTCCCGGGCACCGAGAACGGCATCGACTTCAGCGCGTTCATCAGCGCCGTCATCAACTTCCTCATCGCCGCGGTGGTCGTCTTCGTCATCGTGAAGGCGTTCAACCAGGCGCAGAGCCTGGGCTCCGGCCTGGCGAAGGGCCTGACCAGCAAGATCATCGGCAAGGACGGCGAAGAGGTCGAGGTCGAGATGGTTCCGCCCACCTGCCCGTTCTGCCTCGAGGAGCTCAAGGAAGGCGCCACGCGCTGCCCGCACTGCGCCGGCGAGCTGCCCGCCCCGGCCGCCTCGACGCCGAAGGCGTAACATCGTTCCACAGAGCGAATCTCGCGAGCCCGGCCCCGTGCCGGGCTCTTTTTTGTGAAAAAGGGTCAGGTACTTTTTCACATTTCTCATGCGCGCTGTTGTCGCCCGACGCTACTCGATGAGCTTCGAAGCCTCCGCGTGGTGGACGAACCATGCCATGAACCGCGCGAGCGGCCTGCGCAGGACGAGCCCGATGACGGCGGCCGGAATCAGGAACAGGAGCAGCATCCCGACGGCGTGCCCGTAGTCGTTGCCGTAGGTTCCCATCATGGCGGCGCGCAGGGCGTTCACGACGTGGGTGGCGGGCAGGTAGGGGCTCACGGCCTGCACGAAACCGGGCATGATCTGCAGCGGGTAGGACCCGCCGCAACCGGTGACCTGCACCACCAGCAACAGCACGGCGATCGCTTTGCCCAGGTTGGCGAACGCCGCCACGAGCGCGTACACGAGGAACGCGAACACGAGGCCCGCAATCCACAGGCACGCCATGTACAGCAAGGGGTGGGCCGCCTGCACCTGCAGGAACAGCAGGCTGCCCAGCCCCATGACGGTCGACTGGCACAGCGACAGCACCGCCACCACACCGAAATGGCCCAGGAATAGCTGGGAGGGGCGGGGGTTCGCAAGGCGTTCCGTCGCCTGCGGCGAAGGCTGCGGACGCACCGCCACCAAGATGAGCAGCGAGCCGATGAACAGCGCGAGCGTCGTGTAGAGCGGCGCCATGGCGGAGCCGAAGTTCTGCACGGGGTACACGGCCGTCCGCTCGATGCCGACGGGCGCGGCGAGCGCGTTCGAGAGCGTGTGCACATCGGAGGTTAGGATGTCGCGCAGCCGGGACGTGTCGCCCGCCGCCAGCGCGCTGTCGATGCGGTCCGAGAGCCCCTGCAGCTCGCGCGCCGCATCGCGCAGGATCATGCCTGCCGCGGCGGTGCGGTCGTGGGTCTCGCCGAGCACGCTGCCCACCGAGCCGACCGACCCGGCAAGGTCGTTCCCGGCCTCGTCGAGCGCCCGCGCACCGCTCGCGACGCTGTCGGAGAGCGCGGCGGCGTCGCTCGCAAGCTGTTCCAACGTGGGCTTCGCGTCTTGCTTGAAGCTCGTGCGTACGCAGTCGATGGCCTGGCGGGCGGACTCGGCGTGCGCCTTCGCGCTCGCGCGCGCCTCGTCGATGCTCGCCACGCCGGCGTCCAGGTCGTCCGCCGCCGCGTTCAGGTCGTTGCGCACGTTCTCGAGCAGCTCTGCCGCCGCGGTGCCCATGGCGATGGCGCCGTCCAGGGACGGCAGTGCCTCGGGAAGCGCCGCCTGCACGGTCTGGAGGCTTTCGACGACAGAGCGGTAGCCCGCCGCCTGCGCGGCCACGTCCTCGGCGCGGGCGCGCAGCTGGGACGCCGTCTCCGCGGCGGTCGCTCCCGTGGCGTCGAAGGCGGCATCCACGCTTCCCGAGGTGCCGGCGAACGCCTCCGCGCTCGCATCGAGCGTGGCGGACAGGTCGCGCACGGACGCCGCGAGCTCGTCCGCCAGTCCGCTCGCGGGCGCGGCGCCGTCAGTCGCAGTGCTCGCAATGTCTTTCACCTGAGCTTGCGCCGAGGTCATGAGGTTCGCCGACCCGTCCGCCAGGTTCCGCGACGAGTCCGCGAGCGTTGCGAACGAGTCGAGCACGTTCGCCGCCTGCGACATCTGGCCGGCGGTGTCGTCCAGATGGCCCGACAGCACGGCGATCGCCCCCGAGGCGTCGGCGTCGTCCACCGTGCGCGACAGCGCCTCGGCAAGGGTGAGCGAGACCTCGGAGAGGGTCTGCGCGAACGCCTCGTTCACCTGGTAGGAGATGGTGTCGGCGCCTTGGTCGGTGATCTTCGGCGCGATGGCGTTCTTCTTGCCGTTCGAGTAGTACACGATCTGCGCCTTCTCGGCGCCGTCGGCGTAGAAGGTCAGCATGTCCTGGCTGAACTGCTCGGGGATGACCACTGCCGCGTAGTACGCGCCGGAGCGCGCGCCCTCCACGGCGTCCTCCTCGTCCGTGAAGACCCAGCCGATCTGGTCGTTCGCGCGCAGGGCGGAGACCACCTGGTCGCCCACGTTCACGCGCAGCGGCACGAGGTCGCTTTCGTAGCCCGCGTCGGAGTTCGCCACCGCCACCTTCAGGTTCCCGGTGTTGTCGAAGACGTTCCAGCAGGCCAGGATGTTGTACCAGGAGAACAGCGAGGGCAGTACCACCAGCCCGATGGTGATGATGATGCTGATGGCGTTCGCGAACAAGCGGGGGAGCTCAGCGCGGAAGAGGGTCCAGACGTTACGCACGGTCATCACCCCCTTCCGGGTTCTTGCGTCCGTCGTGCGCGGCGCCCTCCGTTGTGGGGTCGCCGGACGCGGCGCCCTCCGTCGTCGGTTCGCACGCGGCTTCCCGGGCGCCCGCTTCATCCTGCGCGCCGTCAGGCGCCGGCGTGGCGTGCGACCCGTGCTCCCCGGCGCGGACGAGGTCGTTGCGGTGCGCGTACAGGCCGATGAGCTGCTCGTCCGGCGCGCCCTCGAACGCGGCCTGGCGCTCCAGCCCGTAGCGGGCGCTCTCGACCGCCACCAGAAACGCCGCTATCAGGGCGAACCATACGAGCGCCGCCGTCAGCAGCGTCACCTTCTCCGCCGGCGTCAGTGCGAACAGGAGCCCCAGGCCCACAGGCACCGCGATGCCGGTGACGATCGCCCCGCGCATCAAGCGGGGGTACCAGCGGGCGAACCGTTCGGTGCGCGCTTCCAGCCGGGCGCGGTACCGGTCCTTCTCCGAAAGCGCGCTCAAGATTTGCCCGAGACGGAAGGGGCGCGCCGGCAGCTCCACGGCCTCGCCGTTGTAGATGCCGCCCTCGCGCACCTGCCGCGCGGTCATGCGGTTCGCGTTGGCCAGCAGCGGGCGCAGCAGCAGGCCGGCGGCGCACGCGCCGACGAAGAACAGGCAGAGCATGGCGATATCCCGCGCGTAGTGCAGCTCGTACAGCCCGCAGATAGCCTCGCGCATGGCGCCGATGCCGTAGGTGAAGGGGAAGAGGGGCGAGACCGCCTGGAAGAACGACGAGGTCATCTCCACCGGATAGAGGCCGGTCGCTCCGGGGATCTGCGCGAACACCAGCACGACGCACAGTCCCTTGCCCACGTGCTGGAGCGAGACGGAGAGCGCGTAGATGATGCCCAGATACGACAGCGACGCCACCGCCGCGGCGAAGAACAGCGCCGGCGCGTTGGCGGGCGCCACGTCGATGACGAGCAGGCCGGCACAGCAGATCACGGCCTGCAGCACGGCCAGCACGGCAAAGAACGAGAGTCGCGCGATGTAGCGCTGGGCGAGCGTGAGCCCAGGCACGCCTTCGTCGTCGACCTCCTGCTTCATGACCACGAGCAGCATGAACGCGCCGATCCAGAACGTGAGGTTCATGAACAGCGGCGCCATCGCGGCGCCGTAGGATTCCACCGGGTACAGCTGCACGGTCGCCACCTTCGTGGGCGAGCCGATGAACGAGGCGACCTGCTGGGCGTCCAGCCCGCCTTCGCCGAAGAGCTTCGACAGGGCGCTCGACCCTTCCAGCGCCGAGAGATCGGTGCGGACGGTCTCGAAGTCGTCCTCGAGCCCCGCAAGCAGGGCGTCGGCCTGGCCGATGGTGTCCACGGCGGCGTTCAGCGTCCCGTCGAGCTCGTCCAGCAGGAGCGCCGCTTGGTCGGCGAGCGACTGCTGGCTGGCAAGGGCGCCCGACAGCGAGGCGGCGGTCGAGGCGATGTCTGCCAAGTCCTGGCTCACGGCGGGAACGGTGCTGCCGAACAGCCCCGCCGTGTACGAGGAAAGCCCGCTGGTCGCCTGCTGCACCGCGTCGTCGAGCGGGGCGAGCGCGTCGGAGGCGGCCTGGTTCGCCGCGCCTGCCTGGTCGTTCAGGGACGTGAGGCCGTCCAGCTTCTCCTGCAGCACCGCGTTGTGCTCGGACAGCGAAGCGGCAGCGGACGCGAGGCCTTCCTTGGCGGCGTCGCCCTCGGGCAGCGCGTCGCTCGCGGACTGCAGCATGCTGGCGAGCGCGGCACCCTCGTCGAGGGCCGCCTGCGCGCGGGAGAGGGCAGCGGCGGCGTCGCCGTTGACGGCGCCGAGCTCGTCCAGGACGGGCTGGAGCGCCTGGTTCGCCTCGTCGGACGCCTGCGCGACCTCCTGCAGGCTGGAGCTTGCGAGCGGCGCGGCGGCGGCTGAGAACTCCGAGAGCTTCTGCTGCGCCTGCAGCGCGCCGGCGGACACGTCGTCGAGCAGGTCGGTCGCCGCGGAGATCTGGTCGTCCGCGTGCCCGAGCGCCTCGCGCGAGGAGGCGACGGGCGCGTGGGCGTCCTGCGCCAGGCGGGACACCTCGGAAAGCGAAGCGCGCGCGTCGGCGAGCGCCTGCGCGCCGCGCTCCGCCCCGTCGACCGCCTGCGAGCGCGCCTGGGCGCCGGCGGCCTCCACGCTGCCGACCGCTTGCTCCGCCGCGCTCACCACGGCGTCGCTCACGGCCGAGACGAACGCGGAGTTCACGGTCTCGTCCAGCGTGGTGGCGCCCGTGTCGGTGATTTTGGGGGACACAGGCCCGGTCTTCTCGTTGACGTAGTATTCGATATGGGGTTGCTCGGACGCGCTGCTGACGCCCTTCGAAATCGCTAGCAGCCGCTCGGTGAAATCCTCGGGAATGACGAAGACGGCGTAGCACGAGCCCGCGTTCAATTCGTTCATGGCGCTCGTCCGGTCGGTGAATGCCCACGCGAGCTGGTCGTTCTGCTCAAGCTGCTCCACGATCATGCCGCCCACGTCAAGCGCTCCGGTCAGCTCGCTCGAGCCGCCGGCGTCCTCGTCGACCACGCACACGCGCAGGTTGCCCGTGTGCTCGTAGGGATTCCAAAAGCCCACGACGTTGTACCACGTGTACGCGGAGGGCAGGATGAGAAGCGCGCTGACGACCAGAAGGGCGATCGGGGCCTTCAGCAGGCGGAAGAGGTCGCGTTTGAGCACGCGCGCAATGTTTCTCATAGTCGCGGCTCCTTTCGAACGTTCGGCCCGCCTTCGAACGGCAGGCCATCCGCGCGACTATAGGACGCTTCCTGCGCGGGTTCGAGCGTCCCGCGCCATCGTTACGGTGTCGTTGACGCTTAGGTCGGCTAAAGGTTTTCGTGTCGGTCGCGTGCGGCAGGGCGGCGGGAGCTTTCGTGAGGCGTGGGGGAGATGGGTATCCTACTTCGCACAAGCTTCCTCAAATCATGGTTGTTGATGGTTTTCGCTCCCGGCGCATCAGGGCGCGTTAGCGGGCGGTTTCTTGCCGTCGCGCGGGGGTTGTGGCAAGGTAAAGTTTCCGTCAAATCCCCGACGGCTCGCATGCTTGCGGACGCGCTCCCGAGAAGGGCGCGTTTCTGGCAGCGGCGGTCGGGCTGTACAAGAGAGAAGCACCGTACCGCCATGATCGAGATTCTGAACCAGATCGACGCCTTCGTGTGGGGCCCTGCCATGATCGTGCTCCTGCTGGGCAGCCACCTGTTCCTCACCGTTCGCACCGGCTTCATCCAGCGCAAGCTGCCGGCGGCCATCAAGATGTCCATCTCGAAGGAATCCGACGCCGAAGGCGACATCAGCCAATTCGGCGCGCTCGTCACGGCGCTTGCCGCCACCGTGGGAACCGGCTCCATCGTCGGCGTGGCCACGGCGGTCCTGGCGGGCGGCCCGGGCGCCGTCTTCTGGATGTGGCTCACCGGCGTGTTCGGCATCGCTACGAAGTACGCTGAGGTGTTCGCCGCCGTGAAGTACCGCGTGAAGGACCACCGTGGCGAGATGCTCGGCGGCGCCATGTTCGTGTGGGAGCGCGCCTTCCAGAAGAAGGACGGCCGCGTGCCCGCGTGGGCGAAGCTCGGCGCGGTGCTGTTCGCGCTGTTCGCCGCTATCGCCTCCATCGGCACCGGCTCTGCGGTTCAGGCGAGCGCCATGACCGGCATCATCACCTCGAACTTCCCGGTCGATGCGCGCATCATCGGCGCGGTCATCGTCATTCTCACGGCCGTCGTCATCTTCGGCGGCGTCGGCTCCATCTCGAAGGTGTGCGAATGGCTCGTGCCCATCATGGCCGTCGGCTACGCGGCGGGCTGTATCGCCATCCTCGTCATGAACGGCCCGTTTCTCGGCCAGGCCATCGGCATGATCTTCGAGTGCGCGTTCACGGCGAAGGCGGCGTTCGGCGGCGCGGTCGGCTCAGGCCTCATGACGGCACTGCAGTTCGGCTGCGCGCGCGGCCTGTTCTCGAACGAGTCCGGCCTCGGCTCCGCGCCCATCGTGGCTGCCGCCGCCATCACGAAGAACCCGGCCAAGCAGGCGCTCATCGCCATGACGGGCACCTTCTGGTCCACCGTCGTCATCTGCGCGCTCACGGGCGTCGTGCTCGTCTCCACCATGATTGCCTACCCGGACATCCAGCAGGCCATCCTGGCGGACCCGCAGGGCTTCACCGGCGCCCAGCTCTCCAGCCTGGCGTTCGCGAAGATTCCCGTCATCGGCACGCCCATCCTCGTGCTCGGCATGATCGCGTTCTCGTACTCCACCATCCTGGGTTGGTCGTACTACGGCAACCGCTGCGCCGCGTACCTGTTCGGCAAGCGCGCCGTCATCCCGTACCAGATTCTTTATGTGGCCGTCGCGTTCCTGGGCGCCATTGGCGTGGGCGACGTGGTCTGGACCATCTCCGACATCGGCAATGCGCTCATGGCCATCCCGAACATCATCGTGGTGCTGGCCATCTCCGGCCTGATCGCGCGCGAGACGAAACACTACATCTACGATGATAACCTCGATGAAGTGGCGGACGACCCGATCCCCACGCTCGACTCGAAGTAGCGTCGCGTTCGGAAATACCCCGGTACACAAGCGCCCTCCAGCCTGATGGCGGAGGGCGCTTGTGTACCGTATGAGCCATGCCCGCCATGCGGCGGGCGGCAGGGCGTCGCTCTCGAGGTTACTCGACGACCTCTTCGACGATCTCGGCGTCGGGGGCGTTGCGCTTGACGCTCTCGATGCCCTTCTTGCACGAATCCTTGGATTTGTAGACCTGCGACGTGGCGATGACCTCGCCGTTGTCGGCCTTCAGCACGAAGTGGCTGCCCTTCTCGGTGGTCTTGATGACGAACTTGCCCATGGTCGCTCCTCTCGGACCGGAAGCCCGCGGTCTTGGCGCGGCAGCTGCTGCGCGGCGATGTTCGCACGCGCGGCTGCCCGAGCTCGCCCGAGGGAGGGCGATTGCGTGCGGCTTCGCGGCTTCCGGCTTGTTGTTTGCACTGCCGGCGAAGATGATAGCCGTCCCAGCAGGCTTCCCTGGCGAGCGAGCGCGTTCGTCAACGAGCGCTTAATGGACGGTTTCGCGCCGCGAGCGGTCGTGCTCGCGGGCGTCTTTCCGAATTGTCACCTTTTGCGTAGCAAAACACCCCTTCGGCGAGCATGCGTGCGGGGCGGTGCGTGCGCGGGCGTATCGTGGGTGCAAGCCGCCGGGCGCGCGACGGGTCGTCAGCGCGAGCGCCCGCATCGGGACATCTCACGTCGGCGGAATCACGCGAGCTAGGCAGGAGGCCTCCATGAAGATTTACGACAAGCAGTACATCAACGGACAATGGCGCGAGGGCACGAGCGAGAAGGTCATGGAGAACCGCAACCCGTACACCGGGGAGCTCATCTACTCCTACCGCGCTGCGAGCGCCCAGGACATCGACGACGCGTACGAAGCCGCCGCTGCCGCACAGCCTGCGTGGGAACAGGTGCCGCCGGCCGAGAAGGCCGCGCTGCTCGAGAAGCTCGCGGCCGTGATCGAGGAGATGCACGACGACATCGCCGCCGTGCTCATCGAGGAGGGCGGCTCCGCCGCGCCGAAAGTCGGCTTCGAGTGCGGCACGAGCGCCACGATCGCGCGCCAGGCCATGGCGTTCCCGTACGCGCTCAAGGGGCAGATCATCCCGTCCGACATCCCGGGCAAGGAAAACTACGTCTACAAGAAGCCGAAGGGCGTCATCGGCGTTATCGCGCCGTGGAACGTGCCTCTCGTGCTGGCCATGCGCTCGGTCGTGCCGGCTGTGGCCACGGGCAACACCGTGGTCGTGAAGCCCGCGTCCGACACCCCGGCGTCCGCGTTCCTCATCGCCGAGTTCTTCGAGCGCGCCGGCTTCCCAGCGGGCGTCGTCAACGTCGTCGCCGGCCGCGGCAGCGAGATCGGCGACTACTTCGTGGAGCACCCGGTACCGTCGCTCATCTCGTTCACGGGCTCGACCGAGGTCGGCCGCCGCATTGGCGCGGTCGCCGGCGGGCAGATTAAGGACGTCTCGCTCGAGCTGGGCGGCAACAACGCCATGGTCGTGCTGGCCGACGCCGACGTCGAGCGCGCGGCGGCGGCTGCGTGCTTCGGCGCGTACTTCCACCAGGGCCAGGTGTGCATGGCGCTCAACCGCATCATCGTGGAGGCGCCCGCGTACGAGGCGTTCGAGCGCGCGTTCGTCGCGGCGGCGTCGCAGCTGAAGGCGGGCGACCCTGCCGACCCGACGGCGTTCATGGGCCCGATCATCAATGAGGGCCAGGTGGCGTCCATCGAGAACTATGTGCAGCAGACCATCGACGCCGGCGCGCGCGTGGCGCTGGAGGGCCGCACCGAGGGCAACGTGATCAGCCCGTGGATTCTGGCGGACTGCACGAACGACATGCCCGCCTGCTGCAACGAGGTGTTCGGCCCGGTGTGCTGCCTGATCAAGGCCGCCGACGAGGACGAGGCCGTGCGCATCGCCAACGACACGGACTACGGCCTGTCCGGCAGCGTGTTCACCACCGACCTGTTCCATGGCATGGAGGTGGCGCGCCGCATCGAGAGCGGCATGGTCCACGTGAACGACCAGTCCATCAACGACGAGCCGCAGTGCATGTTCGGCGGCGAGAAGTGCTCGGGCGTCGGTCGCTTCAACGCCCAGTGGGTGGTCGACAAGTTCACCACCGAGCAGTGGGTGAGCGTCCAGGCGCGGCCGCGCTTCTAGGGCGGCCGCGCCCTCGGAGGGCGCGCAACATCCCACAGCGGCGGACGGCACGGCAGCCGCATCGCGCGCAGCATCCCGCGATGGCGGGTTGCGCGACGTCGCGTCCTGCGCAGCTACTCGCGATGGTGGGCGGCACGGCAGTGCATCGCGCGCAGCAACGACGAAGGCCCTGGGCATGCGCCCAGGGCCTTCGTGCGTGCGGTCGTTGTGCGTCGCGGCTATTCCACGCCCACGATGACGTTGGTCGCCTTGACGATGGCGAGTGCCGGGCGTAAGACCCCGCATGCCGTGACCGCTCGCCGTGCGCCAGTGCACGGCGAGCGGCATGACCTGCGACGCTAGCGCGTGATAAAGCGCCGAAACAGGGGAAATACCGGCCTGTGGCCGTGCGACGGGCGAAGTTAACGATTGGGAAACGCGCCGCCCCTCATACTTGCATCAAGGTTCCGTCAGAGCAAGGTAAGGGGGCTGTAATGGACATCGTTGGCATCATCAACGCCATCGACGGCGCAGTCTGGGGCCCGCCCATGATCATTCTGCTGCTGGGCTCGCACATTTTCCTGACCATCCGCACGCGCGTCATCCAGCGCAAGCTGCCGACCGCCATCAAGATGTCCCTGCAGAAGGACAAGGACGCCGAGGGCGACATCAGCCAGTTCGGCGCGCTCACCACGGCGCTCGCCGCCACCATCGGCACGGGCAATATCGTGGGCGTGGCGACGGCTATCCTCTCGGGCGGCCCGGGCGCGGTGCTCTGGGTGTGGCTCACGGGCGTGTTCGGCATCGCCACGAAGTACTCCGAGGTCTTCGCGTCGGTCAAGTACCGCGTCAAAGACCACAAGGGCGAGATGCTCGGCGGTGCCATGTACGCCTGGGAGCGCGCCTTCAAGCGCAAGGACGGCTCCACACCGCCGTGGGCGAAGCTGGGCGCCGTGGCGTTTGCCGTGTTCGCGTCCATCGCCGCGTTCGGCATCGGCTCTGCCGTGCAGTCCGGCTCCATGGTCGACGTCGTCGTCTCCAATTTCCCGGGCGTCCCCGATTGGGCTGTCGGCTTGGCCATCGTCATCTCCGTCGCCATCGTGCTCTTGGGCGGCATCCAGATCCTCTCGAAGGTCTGCGAGGCGCTCGTGCCGTTCATGGCCATCGCGTATGCGTGGGGCTGCATCGTCATCATCGGCATGAACATCGAGTACGTGGGCGAGGCCCTGGCGCTCATCGTCCGGTGCGCGTTCACGCCTGAAGCCGCGTTCGGCGGCGCGGTCGGCTCCGGCATGATGGCGGCCATCCAGTTCGGTTGCGCACGCGGCCTGTTCTCCAACGAGTCCGGCCTGGGCTCCGCGCCCATCGTCGCCGCGGCTGCCACCACGAAGAATCCGGCTCGCCAAGCGCTCGTCTCCATGACCGGCACGTTCTGGGACACCGTGGTCGTCTGCGCGCTCACGGGCATCGTGCTCGTCTCCACCATGTGCGCGCATCCCGAGATCGTGACGAACGGCACCATCACCGAAGGCGCCCAGCTCACGAGCGCGGCGTTCGCCACCATCCCCTACATCGGCACGCCCATCCTGATTCTGGGCATGTCCACGTTCGCGTACTCCACCATCCTGGGTTGGTCCTACTACGGCAACCGCTGCGTCACCTACCTGTTCGGCAAGCGCGCCATCCGCCCGTACCAGGTGATCTACATCATCATCGCGTTCCTGGGGGCCATCGGTGTGGGCGACATCGTCTGGACCATCTCCGACATCACGAACGCCCTCATGGTCATCCCGAACATCATCATGGTGCTGGCGCTCTCCGGCCTGATCGCCCGCGAGACGAAGCACTACGTATGGGACAAGAACCTCGACGAGAAGGACGAGACGCCCATACCGCAGTTCGACACGAAATAGCCGCCGAAAGAGCGGTCGGGCTCGAAATCGAAACGTACGGCGCCCGCGGCCTTCTTGCCGTGGGCGCTTTCGTATGGACTCGGGCGCGGTGCGCGGGTTTGTGCCGCGCGAGGGAGCGGGCTGCGTGCGAGCGCGCGATTCGTCGTGCGCAGCCCGCATGCCGTCGTGTTTCGACGCTGTGGCTTTTGGGCGTGAGCGCTTTCCCGAGCGCCGGCCTTGCGCTACAATCGGGAAACTTTGAAATCCGAAGAACCAAATGCGCAGACGAAGACAGCGCCGCGCGCACGCTTCGCTTCCAGAGAGGGCCTCTCGGCTGAAAGGGCCCAGCGAAACAGCACGGCGATTCCCTTCCGAGCAGCAACCTGAACGCAGGGCCGCGCGAGCGGCGGATGTCAGTAGGGGCGCCGGGTGCTCCCGTCACAGGGCGAAGAGTGGTCGGCGAAGCCGGCCGCGGCATCGCGCGAACGCCGCCTGCGGGCGTCCGAGCGCGAGGCCGTGGCGGGTCGAGTCGGCAACCAGGGTGGTACCGCGAGAGCCGCTTCTCGTCCTTGGGTTGGACGGGAAGCGGCTTTTTTGTTGGCAGCGGTCGCAGGGGCTGTTCGCGCCGCCCGCTCGCACGTCGTCGGCGCCGGGCTGAGGTTCCGGGCAGGGGTGCGGGCTGGGAGGAGGGCGCCCGTGCGGCCACCGAACGAAAGGCGAAGTATGTCGGTTGCAGAAGAGATCGTCGCGTTGCGCGAGCGTGTGCTCGGCGACATCGCGGCGGCCGAGACGACCGCGCAGCTCGAAGAAGTGCGCGTGGCCGTCCTTGGCAAGAAAGGCTCGCTCACGGGCTACCTGCGCTCCATGGGCCAGATTCCGCCGGAGGAGCGAGCCACGGTGGGCAAGACCGTGAACCAGGCGCATCAGGAGGTGGAGGCCGCCCTCGAAGCGCGCAAGACCGCCCTGGCGGCGGCGGAGCTCGAGGCGTCCATCAGCGCGAGCGCCGTGGACGTGACGCTGCCGGGCCGCGTGCAGCAGCTGGGCACGCGCCATCTCATCAACCGCATTGCGGACGAGATCGCCGAGATCTTCCTCGGCCTGGGCTATTCCATCGCCAACGGCCCTGAGGTCGAGACCGAGTACTACAACTTCAACGCCCTGAACGCGCCGGAGGACCACCCGAGCCGTGGCCTGGCCGACACGTTCTACGTGGTCGACCGCTCCGACGACGCGCACGTGCACGTCAAGGGCGAGTCGAGCGTTCTGCTGCGCACCCAGACCTCGCCGGTCCAGGCGCGCGTCATGGAGGCGCAGAAGCCGCCCATCTACATCATCAGCCCCGGCAAGGTCTACCGCCGCGACGTGGCCGACCCGTCCCACCTGCCGCAGTTCCACCAGATCGAAGGCCTGGTCGTGGACGAGGGCATCACGTTCGGCGACCTGAAGGGCACGCTCGAGTACGTCTGCAAGCAGATCTTCGGCGAAGAGCGCAAGACCCGCTTCCGCGCGCACTACTTCCCGTTCACCGAGCCGTCCGCGGAAGTGGACGTGAGCTGCGGTATCTGCCACGGCGAAGGCTGCCGTTTCTGCAAGGGCACGGGCTGGCTGGAGATTCTGGGCTGTGGCATGGTGGACCCGAACGTCTACGGTTACGCCGGCATCGACCCGGAGAAGTACTCCGGTTTCGCGTTCGGCATGGGCGTGGAGCGCATCGCCTGCCTGAAGTACAACGTGCCGGATCTGCGCATGCTGGTCGAAGGCGACATGCGCTTCTTGCGTCAATTCTAACCGCGAGAACGCGTCGGGCTCGGCGCCATGTCCAGTCGCTCGGACGGTCCTGGGCTCGCGCGAACATGCCGGGAACGGCATGCTCGGCTCGTGCGGAACTCGCATTATGGGCACAGCGCCGATCCCGACGCTTGTCTCGCGAGGAATTGCGCGAAAGCATGCGTTTTGAACAAACGGTTTCTGCCGCCGAAGACCTCGGGCGGCGTAAGCGGGAAAAGGAAGATACATGAAAGTTTCCCTGAAGTGGCTCTCCGAGTATGTGGAGGTGCCTGCTGATATCAAGGAGTTCTGCGACCGGCTTGATCTGACGGGCACGGGCGTGGAAGGCGTCGAGAAGACGGGCGCCCAGTTCGACGGCGTGGTGGTCGGCCATGTGCTCACCTGTGAGGAGCACCCCGATTCCGACCACATGCACGTGGTCACGGTGGACGTGGGCGCGGGCGATCCGGTGCAGATCGTCTGCGGCGCGCCGAACATCGCGGCCGGCATCAAGGTGCCGGTGGCCACGGTGGGCGCCGTCCTGCCGGGCGATTTCAAGATCAAGAAGTCGAAGCTGCGCGGTGTGGTGAGCCTGGGCATGTGCTGCTCGAAGCGCGAGTTGGGCATGGGCACGGACCATTCCGGCATCTGGGTGCTGCCCGATGACGCGCCGGTGGGCCAGCCGATCGCCGACTACCTGCAGCTTTCCGACACGGTGCTCGACCTGGAGATCACGCCGAATCGCCCTGACAGCCTCTCCATCGCGGGCTTCGCGCGCGAGGTGGGCGCCATGTACCAACAGGATTGGGCCAACCCGCTCGCCGAGATGGCCGCGCGCCTGGAGCTCTCGGGCGAGGGCGACCCGGCGGCGTCCGACGCCACCGTCGAGATCGAGGACGACGTGCGCTGCCCGCGCTACTCCGCCCGCGTCATCCGCGGCGTGAAAGTGGGCCCGAGCCCCGACTGGATGGTCGAGCGCCTGGCCGCCATCGGGCAACGCTCCATCAACAACATCGTTGACGTGACGAACTACATCCTGTTCCTGCTCGGCCAGCCGCTGCACGCTTTCGACCTGAACAAGCTCAAGAGCGCCGACGGCACGGCGCACGTCATCGTGCGCGCGGCGCGCGACGGCGAGGTCCTGACCACGCTGGACGGCGAAGAGCGCACGCTCACGTCCGACATGACCGTCATTGCCACGCCCGAGCGCGCGG
The DNA here is from genome assembly GCA_018715725.1 of Candidatus Aveggerthella excrementigallinarum. GTDB lineage: Bacteria > Actinomycetota > Coriobacteriia > Coriobacteriales > Eggerthellaceae > Aveggerthella > Aveggerthella excrementigallinarum. Next base: position 34,367 of record DVLD01000012.1, on the reverse strand, counting down.
TGGCGCTTGCGGGCGTCATGGGCGGCCTGGAGACGGAGGTCACGGAAGAGACGACGGACATCCTGCTGGAGGCCGCCGCCTTCGAAGCGGGCCGCACGAGCCGCACGAGCCGCAACCTGGGCCTGATCTCCGAAAGCTCCATGCGCTACGAGCGCGGCGTGGACGACCACGGCATCGAAGCGCGCTCCGCGGCCGCGGCGGCGCTCATAGTGGAGGTCGCCGGCGGCACCGTGAGCCGCGTGCTGGGCGACGGCGCGGGCATCGTTGACGTCTGGCCGCGCCAGACCGAAGCGCCGCACCTTGCGTTCCGCATCCCGCGCTTCCAGAAGATGATGGGCGCCGAGATCCCGCGCGCGTTCATCGAGGACATCCTGGCGCGCCTGGGCTGCGAGGTCTCCGCCACCGACGACGCCGACGTGTTGGCCGTCGTGGCTCCCACGTTCCGCCCCGATCTCGAGCGCGAAATCGACCTGTACGAAGAGGTCCTACGCCTGTGGGGCATGGACCGCGTGCCCTCCACGCTGCCGGGCGGCCCGGGGCGCGTCGGCGTGCGCAGCGTCGAGGAGCTCAAGCTCGACGTCGTGAACCGCACGCTGCGCGCAAGCGGCATGAACGAGACCATGACCTACTCCTTCGCCATGCCCGACGACCTGGAGCGCCTGCGCATGAGCCCGGAGGGCCTGGGCGATCCGGTGGAGCTCATCAACCCCATGAACGCCGAGCAGTCCGTCCTGCGCCGGAGCGTCATCCCGGGCCTTTTGCGCAGCGTGGCGCACAACCAGGCGCACGGCGTGAAGAACATCCAGCTCTACGAGATCGGCAACACCTTCCATGCCGGCGAAGGCCGCCAGCTGCCGAAGGAGCGCAAGCGCGTGGCCGGCGTGCTCGTGGGCGCCATGGGCGAAGACGGCTGGAACGTCCAGCATGCCGCCTTCGACTTCTTCGACGGCAAGGGCGTCGTGGAAAGCCTCGCGCGCGAGCTGGCGTTGCCGAAGTTCCGCGTGAAGGCGCTCTCCGCTGAAGAGGCGCCGCACCTGCAGCCTGGCCGTGCCGCGCAGGTCATGGCCGGTGGCACGGTGCTCGGCTGGGTGGGCGAGCTGCATCCGCTCGCCGTGGCCGCGTTCGAGGTGAACGGCCCGGTCGTCGCCTTCGAGCTCGATATAGCGGCGCTCGTGCGCGAAAGCCAGCCGTCGCGCCCCTACGTGGACGTGCCGCAGTTCCCGGCCGTGACCATGGACGTGGCCTTCGTGGTGGGCGAGGATGTCACCCACGAGCGCCTCGTGCAGTGCATGTCCTCGGCGGGCGGCAAGCTGCTGGAGGACGCGCGCCTGTTCGACGTCTACCGTGACGAAACGCGCCTGGGCGCGGGCAAGAAGTCCATGGCCTACGCGCTTGCATACCGCGCGGCCGACCGCACGCTCACGAGCGAAGAGGTCGAGAAGGCCCACGAGAAGCTCGTGAAGAAGGTCTGCGCCGCCACCGGCGCCGAGGTTCGCGGCTAAAGAGCGCCCCCGCGCGGCAGGGGCGGCGCCTCGCCGTGCGGGCGGGCGCACCGAGAGGGAGATCCCCCCGGTGCGCCTTTCGCCGGCGTTCGTGGCGCTGCAAGAAGGAATCTCCTGGTTCAAATTCTGGTGACAGCTTCTCTCCGGGCTCTGCGCGGACGGTACAATGGCGCGCAATGACAGCGCGGCGTGCAGGAGGCGCACGGGTGTGGGCTCGGCGCGCCGACGATGAAAGGAGCTCTCATGGCTTTGCAGGATATTCTGGGCCAGATTGGTGACATGGCGGGCAACGCGGTCGAAGGCGCGCAGGACGCGCTGGGCAACGTGACCGAGGGCGTTGACCTGGGCGGTATCGTCGAGGGCGCGCAGGACGCCATCGGCGGCATCGCCGAGAACGTTGATTTGGGCAGCATCGCCGAAGGGGCGAGCGGTCTGGTCGAGGGCGCGCAGGAAGGCCTGGGCGGCGTGCTCGAGGGCATCTTCGGCGGCGACAAGGAGTAAACCTCCGCATCCCGTCAACCGTGTGCATTGTGAGCGAGCGGCGCTTCAGCGCCGCTCGCCTTTTTGCGTGCTATGCGCTTGCAAAATGGGGTTGACGCGCAGGGCGGCATCCGGCATCATGCTTGCCCAACAACCGAATACACCAAACCTTTGAGGCGAGAGTAAAACTACCGCCAGGCGCTCACAGAGAGTGGACGGCGCTGAGAGTTCCGCAGTAAGCCGGGTAGCATAATGGTTCGCCGAGGGAAAGGGGAAAGGCCGAAGGGGTTCCGGAGGCTGAGTATCTGGACCGTGAGTCTGCGTTAATGACAGAAAATGTGTTGGCATTTTCGTGAGTGGGCCCGTCGAGGGTCAACAAAGGTGGCACCGCAGGTTTTTGACGACCTGTCCTTTGACCGAAGGACAGGTCGTTTTTGTTTTTCGGGGCACCCTCGACGTCGCTCCTTTCAGGCTCGTGCCGGCATGCAAGCACGGAAACGCGTTTCGGTTGGCGTTTCCAAACGTCCGGGGACGGACATGACCGGCGCGCAGCGCCAAGAAAGGAGCGATCACCATGACCGCGAACACCAATTCCACCCGCACCTCCATCAACAACGACGCGACCAGCACGTCTGCCGAGCAGCGCAAGCGCACGCTGAACGCGACGTCGGCCGCGCGCCGCTCGGGTAGCTTCGACGTGGCGTCGCTCATCCTGGTCGCCGTGCTCCTGGCAGCCGGCGCCGTGCTCAAGATGACGGTCGGCTCGGTCGTCAACATCGCCGGCATGAAACCGAACTTCATCATCGCCATGTATTGCCTGGCCATCCTGCTCGTGCGGCCGAAGGTCGGCCAGGCGGCGGTCATCGGCCTGCTCGCCGGCGCGGTCTGCCAGGTCCTGCCGGGCACGCCCTACATCAACTTCATCTCCGAGCTGTGCGGCGCTACGGCGATGGGCGCGCTCATCCTCCTGCCGATGAAGCTCGGCAAGCTCGACATCAAGGCGCCGGTCGCCACGTTCGTCTCCACCGTGATCTCCGGCAGCGTCTACACCGTGTGCCTGTTCCTGTTCGCCGGCGCCGACGCCTCCGCCATGGTGGCCTACGTGCCCATCGTGCTTTGCACCGCCGTCATCAACACCGTCATCGTCCAGGCGCTGTACCTGCCGCTGCGCAAGGTCCTGAAGAAGGACGCCGCCGCTCCGGCGGGCGCCGCGGCGTAGCAGCAGATTGTCCGTACGGCACACCGCGAAGGAGGGTGAGCGATGATCGCGTTCGAAGACGTGACCTTCTCCTACGAAGGCTCGCAGTACAAAGCGCTCGATGGCGTGAGCCTGCGCGTGGAATCCGGTGACTTCCTGGGCATCATCGGCCCCTCAGGCGCCGGCAAGTCCACGCTGGCCTACGCCGCCATGGGAGCCATCCCGCACAGCCTGCACGGCGACTTCTACGGCAGCGTGCGCGTCGACGGGCGCGACACCTTCGAGACCGACCTCACCGAGCTCGCTCGCGTGGTGGGCGCCGTCTTCCAGGACATCGACGCCCAGATGGTCGCCACCGTCGTCGAGGACGAGGTGGCCTTCGGGCTCGAGAACTTCGGAGCGCCGCGCGAAGCAGGCGAGGCGCGCATCGCGGAAGTCCTGGCGCAGGTGGGCATCGCCGATCTGCGCCACCGCGAGATCGCGTCGCTGTCCGGCGGCCAGAAGCAGAAGGTGGCGCTCGCCGCGGTGCTGGCGCTGCGGCCGCGGGCGCTCGTGCTCGACGAGCCCACCGGCGAGCTGGACCCGCAGAGCTCCCGCCAAGTCTTCGAGCTGCTCCGCGCGCTGAACGAGCAGGGCACCACCATTGTGGTCATCGAGCAGAAGATCATGCTCCTGGGCGAGTTCGCGCGGCACCTGGCGGTCATGGACGGCGGCCGCTTGAGCTTCTACGGCGAGACGCGCTCGATCCTGGCCCGGGCGCTCGACTTGAAAGGGGTCGGCGTGAACGTGCCGCGCGTGACCACGTTCTCGCTCGGCCTGCGGGCGGCGGGCGTGGGCCCGGGCCGCCTATGCGTTGACGTGGACGAAGCCGAGGCCCTCGTGAAGGAGGCGATCGCATGATTCCGGCCATCGAGTTCGACCAGGTGACGTTCGAGTACGGCGCGCCGACGAAGCAAGGGCTGTTCGGCCGCGCGCGGTCGGCGGACGCTTCGCAGGGCCCCGCCTCGGGCGTGCACGACGTCTCCTTCGCCGTGCACCCGGGCGAGTTCGTCGCCGTGATCGGGAACAACGGCGCGGGCAAAACGACGCTCTCCAAGCTGGCGAACGGCCTGTTGAAGCCGCAGTCCGGTACGGTGCGCATCGACGGCGTGCCCACCACCGAGCTGCGTACGAGCGCCCTCGCCGCGCGCGTGGGCATGCTGTTCCAGAACCCCGACCGGCAGATTTGCCAGGGCACGGTGCTCGAGGAGATCGCCTTCGGGCTGCGCTTGCAGGGCGCCGAGCGCGCCGACGAGCGCGCCGCCCGCGTGGCCGAGGACTTCGGGCTGCCCGCGGACGCGTCGCCGTTCGCGCTGAGCCGCGGCGAGCGGCAGCGTCTGGCGCTCGCGTCGGTGGTGGCGGGGGAGCCCGGCGTGCTCATCCTCGACGAGCCGACGACGGGCCTGGACTACCGCGAGTGCACGCGCATCATGACGCGTGTGTGCGAGCTCAACCACGCCGGCACCGCCGTCATCATGGTCTGCCACGACATGGAGCTCGTCGCCGACTTCGCGCAGCGCGTGGTGGTCATGGCGAACGGGCGCATCGTGGCGGACAGCACGCCGGAAGAGGTGTTCCGCGACCGCGCCGCTCTCGAGTGCGCTTCGGTCATGCCGCCGCAGATGGTGGAGCTGGCCCTGCGCCTGGAAGAGGGCCTCGGGCGCGAGGGGAGCGCTTCTGCCGAGGCGTTCTCCCGCGTCATGGGCGTGCGGGACATGGTGGCGGCCGTGGCGTCCTGCGCGCGCGGCGCAGGGGCGGCCGCCGAGGTGGTGGCAGCGGCGGAGGCGATCGTCCGCGGGGAGTCTCCCGAGGACGACGCGTTCGCAACGGATGCGCGCGTGTTGACGGCGTGCGCGGGAAGTGAGGCATGATCATGGGCGGCATCCTGGACTACGCGCCGGGCACGACGGTCGTACACCGGCTGAACCCCATCGTGAAGATCGTCTTCGCGTTCTGCACGTGCGTGGCGGCGTTCCTGACGGAAAGTCTGCCGGCGCTCTGCGCGCTGCTCGCGCTCGACGTGGCAGCGGGCTGCGCGGGCGGCATCCCGCAGCGCACGCTGCGCCTGCTCTCTGGCCTGGTGAAGGTGAGCGTGTTCCTCTTCGTGCTCCAGGTACTGTTCATCCGCTCGGGCACGCCGGTGTTCTTCTTCGTGACCGACGCGGGCGTGCATACGGCATTCCTGGTGGTCCTGCGCTTGATCGTGGCGACCATGCCGCTTGCGCTCATGCTGGCGCTCACGCCCATGAGCGACCTTTCGAACGCACTCGTGAAGGTGGCTCGCCTGCCGTACCATTACGCGTTCGCGTTCACCACGGCACTGCGCTTCATCCCCGTGTTCACGGGCGAGATGCGCCAGATCATGGAGGCGCAGACTGCGCGCGGCGTGGAGTTCGACACCGGCAACCCGTTGCGCAAGGTGAGCCTGATCCTGCCGCTGTGCATACCCATGCTCGTAAGCTCGGTCGGCCGCGTGCAGCAGAGCGCGCTGGCGGCGGAGACGCGCGGGTTCTACCTGCGCGACCGCGCGTCCGGCTACCGCGACTATCCCTTCGGCGCGCTCGACGCCGCGGCGCTCGCGCTGACCGCCGCAGTCGTCGCGTTCGGCGTGGTGCTCTAGAGGAGATGGGCTTCGTCCGCTTGCTTCCTGGTACAATCGCACATTCGGCGATTCACCCTGCCCGCGATGGAGAGAACGGCTCCGGCGCGTTTCGCGCCGGAGCCGTGACGGGCGAGCTAGATAGATTGCGAGGACGAAAGACATGGCAAACGTTCAGCGAGCGACGTGGTCGAACAAGCTCGCGTTCGTGCTGGCGGGCGCCGCTTCGGCGGTCGGCCTGGGCAGCATGTGGCGCTTCCCGTACCTGGCCGCGAAATACGGCGGCGGCACGTTCCTGTTCCTGTACCTGGTGTTCGTGTTCACCATTGGCATCGCGCTCCTGCTCTTGGAGACGGCGTTCGGCCGCAAAACGGGTCAGAGCTGCATCGGCGCGTTCAAGTCGTTCGGCAAGAAGTACGCGCCCATCGGCGTGTTCGCGTCGTGCGTGCCGTTCATCATCGTGCCGTACTACTGCGTCATCGGCGGCTGGACGGTCAAGTACATGACCGCGTACCTGAGCGCCGGCCCTGCCGCGCTGGCCGACGGCGGCGACTACTTTAATAGCTTCATCTCGAGCGGGTGGGAGAGCGCGGTCTTCATGCTCATCTTCATGGTGGCCACATACGCCATCGTGGCGCTTGGCGTGAACAACGGCATCGAGAAGGCGAACCTCGTCATGATGCCCGCGCTCATCGTGGTGTCGTTGGCGCTCGGCATCTACGCGCTCACGCTGCCCGGCGCGCTCGACGGCCTGGCGTTCTACCTGATCCCGGATTTGAGCAAGTTCTCGCCCGAGCTCATTATCGCGGCGTTGGGCCAAACGTTCTTCACGCTGTCGCTGGCCATGGGCATCATGTTCACCTACGGCTCCTACCTGGAGAAGAAGGAGAAGCTCACCTCCAGCGTCGTGCAGATCGCCGGCACCACGTTCGCGGTCTCGCTGCTGGCGGGCCTTATGGTGGTTCCTGCCACGTTCGCAGCGTTGGGCTCGGGCGACGCGGTGGCGCAGAACGCCGGCCCGTCCCTCATGTTCGTGATCCTGCCGCAGGTGTTCAACAACATGGGTGCCGCGGGTGGCATCATCGGCTTTGTGTTCTTCATCCTGGTCATCTTCGCGGCGCTCACGAGCTCCGTGTCGCTGACCGAGGCGTGCGTCTCCATCATCCATGACGGCGCCGGCTGCACCCGCAAGCGCGCCATCGTGCTGTCCGTGATCTTCATCACGGTGGTGGGCTTCATCGTGAACCTGGGCTACAGCAACCTGGCGTTCATCCAGCCGCTCGGCGAGGGCACGAGCATCCTGGACTTCATGGACTTCCTGTCCAACTCCGTCATGATGCCGCTGGCGGCGCTCATGACGTGCATCTTCGTCGGCTGGATCATCGGCCCGAAGGTCATCGCCGACGAGGTGAAGGAGTCCGCCGCGTTCAAGCTCGAGAAGGTGTGGACCGTCACGATCAAGTTCATCGCTCCGATCTGCATCGTACTCATCTTGATTGCCTACGTGGCCCAGACGTTCGGCTTGATCACGCTGTAGCCTTCGGGCGCGAGCGTCCCCTCGTCGTTTCATAGTGCGCAACGACGCCCGTCGGCTCCCGCCGGCGGGCGTCGCGCGTTTCGGGCGCGCTTCCTTTTCGCAAATCCCTCTTGACACAGAGAACGCCCGTCATCGCCGTCGGAGTTGTGGAGAAAATGCGATACACTAACGCCATTGTTTTGTTTGTGTAAGGCTCGGCAAAGGACCGTGCCTTTTGCGCAGGGCAATGGGCACGGAACTTGGCCACACAACAGGAAAGTTGGTGGTTCATCATGGCAGCTCCCGCTACCGAACATGTGCGAAACATCGTGCTGGTCGGCCAGGACGGCTCGGGCAAGACCTCGTTCGCCGAGGCCATGCTTCACGTGTCCGGCAAGACCCCTCGCATGGGCACCACGCACGATGGCAAATCGTACCTGGACTACGACGACGAGGAGATCCGCCGTCGTTTCACCATCGGCACCTCTCTGGCGCCCATCCCCTACAAGGACTTCAAGATCAACCTGATCGACACGTCGGGTCAGCCCGACTTCCTGGGCGACGCCCTGGCGTCCATGCAGGCCGCCGAGACCGCGCTGTTCGTGGTCGACGCCGTTGCCGGCCCGCAGGTCATGCACAACAAGCTGTGGCGCGAAGCGGAGGACATGCGACTTTGCCGAGCCGTGTTCATCAACCATATCGACCGCGAGAACGCCAATTTCGACACTGCCATGGCCATGCTGCACGCGCGCTTCGGCTCGCGCCTGGGCCCGGTCACCATCCCGATCGGCGTCGACAAGGACTTCAAGGGCGTCATCGACATCCTGCGCATGAAAGCGCGCTACTACACCGTCGACGGCGGCGAGGTCATCGACGAGATTCCGGCCGAGTACCAGGACGCCGCCCAGGCTGCGCGCGATAAGCTCTGCGACCAGGTGGCCGAGGCTGACGACGAGCTCATGATGAAGTACCTGGAGGGCGAAGAGCAGCTCACCCAGGAAGAGCTGGAGAGCCTGCTGGACAAGGCCATCGCGCAGGAGCTGTTCATCCCGGTGTACGTGGGCTCCACCATCATCGAGCAGGGCATCAAGGGCTTCATGGAGGACGTTGCCACGTACTTCCCGAGCCCGACCGCGCACGGTCGCTTCCGCCTGTCAAACGGCGAGGAGACCATGGTCACCACCGAGGGCGAGACGAGCTTCTTCGTGTTCAAGACCGTCTCGGACCCGTACGTCGGCCGCCTGAGCTTCGTGAAGGTCATCACCGGCGTCCTCGAGCCTGGCCAGGAGCTCATCAACTCCCGCACCGGCAAGAAGGACCGCATTGGCAAGATCAACGTCATGATGGGCAAGGAGACCACCGACGTGAAGTCCGCGAAGGCGGGCGACATCGTGGTCATCCCGAAGCTGTCCGACGCGAAGACCGGCGACACGCTCTCCCAGAGCGGCGATATGGCCATCGACCCGTTCCCGCTGCCCACGCCGCTGTACCCGGTGGCCATCGAGGCGGCCAACCGCAACGAGGAGGACAAGGTCGGCACGTTCTTGACCCGCACGGCCGATTCCGACCCGACCATCCGCATCGAGCGCAACGACGAGACGCACCAGACTCTCGTCTACGCCCTGGGCGAGACGCAGATCGACGCCATGCTCAACCGCATGAAGGCCCAGGCCGGCGTCGAGGCGCGCCTCGTGCCCGTGCGCATCCCGTACCGCGAGACCATCCGCAAGACCGCCGAGGCGCAGGGTCGCCACAAGAAGCAGACTGGCGGCGCTGGCCAGTTCGGCGATTGCTGGCTGCGCCTTGAGCCCAACCCGGGCGCGGGCTACGAGTTCGTGGACGAGATCAAGGGCGGCGCCATTCCGAACGGCCTGATTCCGGCCGTCGACAAGGGCGTCCAGGAGGCCATGGCCGAGGGCTTCGTGGCGGGCTATCCGATGCAGGACATCAAGTGCACGGTCTTCGACGGCAGCTACCACAGCGTCGACTCCAACGAGATGGCGTTCAAGACCGCCGCGCGCATCGGCTTCCGCGCCGCGTGCGAGAAGGCGAGCCCGGTCATCCTTGAGCCCATGGCCGACATGGCCATCACGGTGGGCGAAGAGTACGCCGGCACCATCATGGGCGACATTTCCATGAAGCGCGGTCGCATCGTCGGCACCGACTCCAACGACGCGGGCGAGACCGTCATCCTGGTGCGCGTGCCCTATGCTGAGGTCGTGAGCTACACGAAGGATTTGCGCTCGCTCTCGCGCGGCAGCGGCTCCTACACCATCGAGGTGAACGGCTACGAAGAGGCCCCGCACGATGTGCAGAAGAAGCTCATCGAGCAGTACGAGGCATCCCGCGCCTAAGCGCGCAGCAGCCTGAGAATGACAGCCCCGAACCCTGCGGTTCGGGGCTGTTTTTCACCAGGGGCGGACGCGGCGCGCGCACGATTCGTGCCGCGTTTCGTCCTGGTTCGGATACAATACGCAAGCGAAGTGAACGAACGCCGCCGCGCTTCGTGGCGGCGAGGAGACGAGAAGGAACCGCCCGCGCCCTGGCGCTGGGCGGCCCGCGCGGCGCGCCGCCGTCGGAGGCTGCGCACGGTGGGCGATAGGCAAGGAGAGAATGCGCATGAAGGTTGTGCAGAAGAAGCTGGTGGGCAAGCGCGTGCTCGTGGAGGCTACCGCATCCGCGGTCGACGTGGACAAGGCGTTCGACTGGGCGTCGGTGGCGTTCCTGCAGCAGATGGGCGTGGAGCCCGAGCAGGGCAAGCCGTTCGCCGAGCAGGCGGAAGAGCGCCTGGGCGTGCCGAACCTGGACGCGCTCGTGATGCCGCGCGTGCCGGAGTTCCTTGTGCCCTTCGCCATCGACAAGAAGGGCATCGTGCCGGCGTTCCCGCCGAAGCCGGTGGCGCAGACCACGCTCAAGCGCGGCGAGGAGTTCACGTTCACCATGGAGATCCTGCCGAAGCCGGAGTACGAGCTTGATTCCTACGAGCCGGTCGCGTTCACGGCGAAGCGCTTCTCCATCGACCCGCGCGAAGTGGACGAGCAAGTGAAGGCCGCGGCGCAGGGCTTCTGCAGCTACGAGGCCATCGACCCGCGTCCGGTCAAGAAGGGCGACTTCGTGGAGATCTCCATCTCCGACACGAAGCAGGACGGCGAGGACTTCGCCGCGTTCAACACCGAGCGCCGCACCTACCCGGTCGGCCAGGGCTACATGCCGGGCGCCTTCGACGACCAGCTCGTCGGCATGGAGCCGGGCCAGGAGAAGGATTTCGCCTTCCAGGCGCCGGGCGGCGACGACGTGGTCAAGGTCACCTGCCACGTGAAGGTGCTCGAGCTGCAAAAGCAGGTCGTGCCCGAGATCACGGACGAGTGGGTTGCCAAGAACATGCCGTTCTTCCGCGACGCGAAGGCGTTCCGCGAGAGCATTGAGTACCAGCTCGAGAGCGCCCATCGCCAGGAGTACAACGCCTACCTAGAGAACCTGGCGCTCACGAAGCTCTCGCAGCGCTTCAAGGGCTCCATCGACGATGCCCTCTACGAGGCTATGCGCGAGACGCAGCTCAAGCAGCTGAGCACCGAGCTGCAGGCCCAGGGCATGTCGCTCGACAAGTTCATCGAACAGAACGGCGGCCAGCAGCAGTTCGGCATGATGCTCATGGTGCAGACCCGCATGGCGCTCGTGAACGGCTTCGCGCTCGACGCGGTGTACCGCCACGAGAAGCTGACCCTCACCGACGAGGACATCATGGAGACCTGCCGCATCATCAACCCGCAGGGTCCGCAGTTGGCGCGCATGCAGATGGAGGAGACGGGCAACGGCTACGCCCTGCGCGAGATGGCCGAGCGCAACAAGGCCGCCCGCTGGGTCGTCGAGCACGCCGACATCACCTACACCGACTAAGCGCAGGACAACACGAAGCTCCGTGCGAACGAAAGCCGCCGCGTCCTGATGGGCGCGGCGGCTTTCGTGGTGTTGGAGGGGGTGCGGCGCGAGGCGTGCGGCGCGAGCCGTGAGGCGTGGAGTTTCTGCCTTGCGCCGCAGGCTGCCTAGTACGTGTTGATGTTGACGCTCATAGACTCGTCGGGGCCGTTGAAGCTGGCGGTCACGTCGTATCCGTCGGCGTTCGACGCCATGAAGTAGTTCGTGCTCTTGCTTGCGTCCGCGGTGAACCCTCGGTTCTCCAGCTCGGCGACGTACGACTCGTACTGTCCGCGCGTCACGCCGTACGCGCTTGCCGAGAAGTAGTCGCTCGAGTCGCTCGAAACGCCGACAACGGGCGCTTCGATGCGGGGAATCAGCTGCGCGATCTCGGAGTTCGACCAGGTGACGGCCTGTTTGTCGCCCTGGCTCGAAGACGAGTAGCTGTCGGTGGCGAAGTCGTAATATTCGAGATAGACGCGGTCGCCGTTTTTGTAGGCGATGCTCAGGGTTTTAGGCTCCATGAGCTCGTATTGCTCCATGCTCGACACGGGGGTCGCGGTGAAATTGAACGTGCAGGGCGTCGTGTTGCTCTCGCCGGGCTGCAGGTAGCGCTCGCTCGACGCGCCCACGTACACTTCGTCCTTGCCTCCGTTCATGTCCTCCCACATGCTGTTCGATTCGTAGAGCTCGTCGAAGACGGCGCGCTGCTCGTCGGTCACCCCGTCCGCCTGCCTGAACTCGAGCCGGACACCGAACACGTCGACCGAGGAATTGTTCGTGTAGTTGAGCACGATCATGTCGTTCCCTTCGATCGAGCCCGGTTCCACGGTCCACGCGATGTCCTCGGCGCTCACGGCGCGTTCGGGGGATGTGGAGGGGCTGCCCTGGCTGTCGGTGTTTGATGTGGTGGTTTGGTCGGTCGGCACGCTCGTCGTGCAGGCGGCAAGGCAGGAAGCCAGCGCGAGCGCGATGACGATAATGGCGATGCGATTCATGGTGTTTCGTCCCCTCTCGTTTTGGTGGCACGAGCGACGTCGTGCGGGCATGAAGGCGTTCTGGCGATTGTGCCGAATCGAGCAGGGGCGCGCATCAGTTGCCAACTGAATCCTTTGCGCCGGAACCTACCAAAACTGGGCGTGCGCTTCGATGGTCAGGTATGCGGGCGGGTTATACACCTCGCAGGCGAAAGGGGCGTTCTGTCCTGGGCTGGGGATGCTCGTGTTCGTGGTGGCGCCGTAGACGATGGCGCCCGTCTCGTCGCGCAGCACGATGGTCACCATGACGCTGCTCGTCAGGTCGGGCACGGCGCCTTCGGACATGGTCACGCCCCCTGAGAACACGACGGTGCCGAACGAGCCTTCCTGCGCGCTGACGGTGGGCGACGTGGAAAGCGTCGCGCGCTTCTCGTGCGCGCTCGAGGCGTCGCGCGCGCTTGGCGCGCTGACCGAGAATTCGACGGTTGCGGGAGCGGTGCCTGATCCTGCCGGACCGCCGAAGTACAGCGTTTCGCCCGGAGCGATGGACATGAGGGCTTGAGGTTGCGAAAACACGACCGCGCCGTCCGCCGCCCGTCCGGTGATCACGACTTCGGGGTAGTCGATGGTCTCGGTCTCGCTTGTGTTGCGGATGCCGAACGCGTAGCTGACGAGCCCGTGCTCGATGGGCGACCACCCAGATTCGACGAGCTCAAGCGAGGCGTCTGAGGCGGTGGATGCAGCGGTGGCTGAGGCCGCATCGTGAGAGGGCGCGGCGTCGGACTGTTCGCTTGCGCTTTCGTCGTTGCGCTCAGGCTGCTGTTTGTCGCCGCGTTCGGGTTGCTGTTCGGCGGTGCACTCGATGCCGCCCTCGGAGACGCTCGCACGGTTTTGCGCGGGGCCTTCGTGCATGCCGTTGAGCCCTGCCCAGCAAACGGCGCCAATCACGGCGATGGCCGCGACCACCGCGGCGCCGAACACGATGGGCGGGCGATGATTTCGTGCGGACGCGTTTTTGCTGGTAGCGTGCGTGGGGACGGCGCTTGCGCTGGCGGGGGCAGGCTGCGCGGCAGCCGCAGGTGCTGGCATGGCCGTGTGAACGACCGGCGCACTTGCGCGCTCTTTCCCGCCAATCGCCGCCGCCAGCTCGCGGGCGCTTTGGTAGCGGGCGCTCGGCTCGAAGGCGCAGGCGCGCTCGATGACGGTGCGCAGGCGCGGAGGGACGACGCTTTCGTCGTTCAGGATTTGCTCGAACTGCTGGTCGTCGGGCCGAGCTCCGGTGAGCAGGTAGCCGAGCAGCCGTCCGATCGCATAGACGTCTGAACGCTCGTCCGCCTCGGCGAATCCGTGCTGTTCGGGCGCGGCGAAGCCCCACGTGCCAAACGGCGGCTCGCTGGGGGAGGCGGGCTCGGTTGTCATGTGCGCAGTGCCCAGGTCGATGAGGTGAACGCCGTCGCCGTTTGCCACCACGTTCGTCGGCGAGAGGTCGCGGTGGATGATGCCGTGGGTGTGCAGCTCCTCAACGGCGGAGCAGATGCCGAGCGCGCGCCGAGCCGCCTCGTTCGCGGGCATGGCGCCGGTCGCTTCGACGATGTGCTCAAGCGTTTCGCCAGGGACGAACTCGAGCACCACGGCGAACCAATCAGGCGTCTCGTACGTCGCTTGGACGCGCGGAAGGCCGGGGTTCGAGCAGGTTGCCAACGCCGCCCACACGGTGCGGTGGGCGAGGGCGCACGGGATTTTCTTGCGAACGAAAGGGCCTGCCCCGTCGATGGTGACAAGCTCGGTGATCCCCTGCGCGTTCCGTGCGAGCACGCGTTCAACGCGATACGCGTCGTCGATGCTCATGGCGTGCGCCACGCGACGTTCGTCCTGGCTGTTTGGCTGCGGGGTGGTCACGGCGCTATCGCTCAGAGTCGAAGAGGGTCTTTTCGCCCAGGCGCCACAGCTCCTCGTCGCATTCGTTGAGCGTCATGCCGTGCTCAACGCACCAGATGACGATGGCGTCACGGCGCACTTTCGGCCACAGCTCCGAGACGCCCGCGAGGCGCAGGAGGCGTTGCGTTTCCTTGAGGTCGCATCGCATGCCGAAAGCGAGCATGAGCGCGTTGTCGCGTCCGGGCCTGCTTTTGCCGGCGAAGATGTCGTAGACGACGGTGGGGTTGAGCTTCGCGGCGCGGTAGACGTCGGCACGCGTCATGCCGCGCTCGTCGATCAGCTCATGCAGGTAGTCCTTCAGCTCGCGGTCGAGCGTCTCGCCCTCGGCCAGGTACGCTTCGGGGCTCGTGGCGGCGAGCAAGCGTTCGAGCAGGTCTTCGGTGAGCTTTTCGGCAGGCATGCGCGCTCCTTCGTGGTCGGTCGCACCGCATGCTAGCACACGCCGCATCGCCGGGCTATTCAGTTGGCAACTGAGGAATCCCGCTGGTCGGAGCGGTATGGTGAGGCGCGTGACGACATGCGTGACGACGCGCGTGCCTGCTAGAAATCGATGAGGTCGGCTACCTCGACGTCGAGCGCGCGGGAGATACGGCACAGCACGTCGATGCCCACGTCCGCCGTGCCCGACTCAATGCGCCACAGGTACGAGCGGCTGGTGCCCGTCACGAGCGCAAGCTGACGCTGCGACATGCCCTTCTCTGCCCGCGCCGTCTGAATATGCGAGCCCAAGCTCTTCTTTGCGGGCCGCGCAAGCGAAATCGCGGTTTTTGGCAAGAATTTCCGGCTAGTGTCGCGATGGCGGCAATAATTTCCGGCGAGTGTCGTCCGGAGGCGGCTGCGGTAGTCGTTGGGTGACGAATAGGGGCGACTGACTGCAAGGAACAATTGCAAAACACCAGTTCAGGGGCATGCACTTGTCGCGTCTAGTCAACCCATGGCCAGACGGGTTTACGCTCTCCCAACGGTGAACGGATATTTTGGTCAAAAACTTCGAAAACGGGTGCAGAAACGCCAATTATTTCCGTCTACGTGTGTCGGACGAGCAGCTGGATGCTGCAGGAAGGCAATGTGTCGGACGAGTGGCTGGATGCTGCGGGAAGGCGACGTGTCGGATGAGCGGCTGGATGCCGCAGGAAAGCGACGTGGATGCGGCCGAAGGATGGTCGGCACCTTCGAAAGGGCGACTGAGCGCCGCCGGATGAGCGACAGGGATGAACGAGGGGATGTCGGCCTTATGTGCCGCGAAGTGTGTTTGGGCTTATGCGTCATGAGCCTTGCGTGTCCATCATCCTTGCGCGCTTGCGCCCAGGGTGTTATTCTTTTGCAGTTTCTGATTACGCATGCGGAGGGGACTTCGGTCTGCCAGTGGCCCCGCGGGGCTGCGGGCCGGGGGATGAAGCTTCGCAGAGGATTAACGAACGGAGAAAGAAATGGCAAAAATCAATCTGCAGACCCTGCTTGACGCAGGCGCTCACTTCGGCCACCAGACGCGCCGTTGGAACCCGAAGATGCGTCCGTACATCTTCGGCAACCGCGGTGACATCTACATCCTCGACCTCAAGCAGACCCTCGTCGGCCTCGACCAGGCTTACACCTACGCCTGCGACCTGGCCAAGAAGGGCGGCACCCTGCTGTTCGTCGGCACGAAGAAGCAGGCTCAGGAGCCCGTTGCCGAGGCTGCGAACCGCTGCGGCATGCCCTACGTCAACGCCCGCTGGCTCGGCGGCATGCTGACCAACTTCGTGACCATCCGCTCCCGCGTGCAGCGCATGGAGGAGCTCGAGGCCATGGAGACCGACGGTCGCATGGAGAAGCTGCCGAAGAAGGAGCAGATTCTGCTGCGCAAGGAGCTGTCCAAGCTGCAGACCAACCTCAACGGCATCCGCAACATGAAGAAGGTTCCGGACGCCATCTTCATCATCGACACCAACCGCGAGCAGATTGCCGTCCATGAGGCCCGCCGCCTGGGCATCACCATCGTCGGCACGCTCGATACCAACTGCGATCCGGACGACGTCGATTACGGCATCCCGGCCAACGACGACGCCATCCGCTCGGTCCGCCTGCTGTCCGACTTCATGGCCGACGCGGTTCTGGCCGGCGGCGTCGCCCCGGTCTCCGCTGAGGAGATGGCCGCCGAGGCTGAGGCTCCGGCCGCTGAGGAGGCCCCGGCTGCCGAGGCTCCGGCCGCCGAGTAGCGCATCGCGCACACGTCATACCGATCAGCAAAAAGGGCGACGGGCAAAAGGGCCTGCCGCCCTTCTCCAGAAAGGAAGAACATGGCTGAAATCACCGCAGCTCTCGTCAAGGAACTCCGCGAAATGACCGGCGCTGGCATGATGGAGTGCAAGAAGGCCCTCGTCGAGGCCGAAGGCGACCTGGACAAGGCCGTCGACGTCCTGCGCACCCGCGGTCTGGCCGCCGTTGCCAAGAAGGCCGGCCGTGCCACCAACGAAGGCACCGTCATGGCGCTCGTTTCCGAGGACGGCAAGACCGGCGCCCTCGTCGAGCTGAACTGCGAGACTGACTTCGTCTCCATGAACGAGAAGTTCAAGGGCTATGCCGAGAAGATCGCCCGCGCCGCGCTGGCCAACAAGCCGGCCGACCTGGACGCTCTCAAGGCTTCCGAGATTGACGGCGAGACCGTCGAGGCCATCGTGACCGACGCCATCCACGTGATGGGCGAGAACACCGAACTCGCTCGCTTCCAGGTCGTCGAGGCCGACGCCATCGCTTCCTACATCCATGGCGGCGGCAAGATCGGCGTTCTGGTGCAGTTCGGCCTTGAGGGCATCGACCCGACCGCCGAGGCGTTCAAGACCTGCGGCCATGACGTCGCCATGCAGGTTGCCGCTGCCGCTCCGGTGGCCGCGAACCGCGAGTCCGTCGACCCGGCCGTCATCGAGCATGAGATGAGCATCTACAAGGCTCAGGCCGCCGAGTCCGGCAAGCCGGAGGCCATCCAGGAGAAGATCGCCACCGGTCGTTTGGAGAAGTTCTTCAAGGAGAGCGTCCTGACCGAGCAGGAGTTCGTCAAGAACCCGGATCAGACCATCTCCGAGTACGTTGACGGCGTTGCCAAGGAGCTTGGCGGCACCATCAAGGTGGAGGGCTTCGCTCGCTTCGTGATGGGCGAGTAGTTTGCTTCGCCGGCTTCCGGCCGGCGAAACGGCTTGACGCTGCGGGGCGTTCTGATGCCCCATCGAGCCATTCAAGAGGGCCATGGCGGACCAATGTCCAGCCATGGCCCTTTTTCATGCCCATCCGGCGCATCAGAACGCCCCTCCATCAGAACGTCCCTCCATCAGGACGTCCCTCCATCAGAACGCCCCTCGCTGTCGTTGCGAACGACCTGTGCGGTCTCGCGTGCAACCTGCGGAAGCGTGCAGGGACTCCGGGCGGGCGCACGGCACGCCGCCCGCCCGGAATCCACGCCTTATGAGCGCAGTTGTGAAGACGCGTTGAGCAAGGTGTGGGAAGTTGGCGGGGTGTGACGCGCGCTTTATAATCGGTGTTCGCAACAAACCTCACATCGATAGCAGCTCGCACCGAGCAAGGAGGCGGCATACATGTCCCAAGAAATCATCGTCGTCCATGGCAACAACACCCTTTCGGGCGAAGTGACGGTTGCCGGCGCAAAGAACTCCGCGCTGAAGCTGCTCGCTGCTTCCATTCTTGGCCAGGGCGTCTCCACCATTCGCAACGTTCCCATGATTTCGGACATCCGCATCATGTCGGACGTGCTGCGCTGCCTGGGCGCCACGGTCGAGCGCGAGGGCCATACCCTTACCATCGACACCACGAACGTCGATAAGTGCGAAACCCCCTACGAACTCGTCTCCAAGATGCGCGCGAGCATCTCGGTCCTCGGTCCGCTGATCGCTCGCTTCGGCCAGGCGCGCGTGGCCATGCCGGGCGGTTGCCAGATTGGCGAGCGCAAGATCGACATGCACCTCGTGGGCCTGCACGCCCTTGGCGTCGAGTTCTCGGTCGACCACGGCTATCTTGAGGCGCGCACGCCCAACGGCCTGCGCGGTGCGCAAGTGTTCCTGGAGTTCCCGAGCGTTGGCGCCACCGAAAACCTCATGATGGCCGCTATCGTGGCCACGGGCGACACCGTGCTCGAAAACGCCGCGTGCGAGCCCGAGATCGCGGACTTGGCGAACATGCTCAACAGCATGGGCGCCGACGTGCAGGGCGCGGGCACGCCCACGATTCGCATTCGCGGCGTGGGTTTCGACACGCTCCATCCGTGCGACCACACCACGGTGGGCGACCGCATTGAGGCGGGCACGTTCCTGGTGGGCGGCGCGCTCACGGGCGGCCCGCTCACGGTGCGCGGCATCGATCCCTCGTTCCTCCGCATGGCGCTTATGAAGCTTGCCGCCATGGGCTGCGAGGTTGAGACGGGCGAGGACTGGATTACCGTCAAGCGCGAGCGCCCGCTCGTTCCGACGGACATCCAGACGCTGCCGCATCCCGGCTTTCCGACGGACTTGCAGGCGCAGTACATGCTGCTGGCGGCCCTGGCTGACGGCGTCTCCGTCATTACGGAGAATGTGTTCGAGAACCGCTTCATGTTCGCGGCGGAGCTTACGCGCATGGGCGCCGATATCTCGCTGGAAGACCACCACGCGCTCGTGCGCGGGGTGAGGGGCCTGCAAGGCGCGCCGGTCAAGTCCACTGACCTGCGCGGCGGTGCGGCGCTCGTGCTCGCCGGCATCGTGGCGGAGGGCGAGACGAAGATTCACAAGATCAGCCATATCGACCGTGGCTACGAAGACTACGTGGGCAAACTGTGCGCCTTGGGCGCCGACGTCGAGCGCGTCGTCGTCGAATAGCGGAGCCGTCCATGTTCGGTGATTCTCAAAACCGTCGCATGCGCGAGCATTCGCGCCGCATCTCGCGCGATGTGAACCGTTCCACTCTCGGGTCGCACGCGGGCGGCTCGCTGCACGCTCGTCATGCGAAAGGCTATGGCAACGACATTAATTTCTCGAGCCGTCGAAAGAGCGCTCGCGCCAACAGCGGCCTGATCGACGTCGTCACGCCCAACACCAGGTCGGGCGAGGACGCGCGCGCTTATTCCCGCCGCGTTGCCCAGCTTGATTTCAGCAAGCGCGCCATGCGGCGTGACCGCTTCCAGCGCGTGGGGCTCATCGTGGGCATTCTGGTGGTTATCGCCGTCGCCGTCGCCGCCGTCGCGGGCTTCACGTACGTGAACTCCGTGAGCTCCAACATGAGCCTTGACGACCCCGAGGCGCGGGCCGCCCTGGTCGCGCCGACGGCGGACCAGCCGTACTACGTGCTCGTGGCGGGCTTCTTCAGCGAGCAAGGCGGCCAAGAGGACGCCGACGCGCTCGCCCTGGCGCGCGTGGACACGGCGAGCAAGCAGGTCTCGCTGGCGTCGCTGCCGCCCAACGTGGTGGTAGGGTCGGGCAGCAGCGAGACGTTCCTCTCCAAAACGTGCGAGAACGGCGGCTGCGCGGCGCTCATCAAGGCCGCCGCGCAGCTTGCGGGCGTGGACATTGCGCATTATGTGCGGGTCGACGCCGAGGCTTTCGTGCGCCTGGTGGACGCGGTCGGCGGCATCACGGTCAACGTGCCCGAAGAGGTGGACGACCCGTACGCTGGCAGCATCTACATCCCCGCGGGCGAGCAGACGCTTTCGGGCGAGCAGGCGCTCGTCTACGCTCGCGCGCGCAACTACGCCGACAGCACCATCCAGCGTCAAGAGGCGCAGCTCGACATCATGACGGCGCTCGCGCAGAAGGTCTTCGATGCTGGCACGACAGGCCTGCCGGGCGTGGTCGAGGCGCTTTCCGGCTCCGTGAAGACGGACTGGAAGGCGTCCGATATCACTGCGCTCGTCGAAGCGCTGCGCGGCATGGACGTCTCGTCGGTGGCGAAGGTGCAGCTGCCGGGCTACGTGTCCACGAACAACGAAGGCCAAACGGAGTTCACGGAGTCGTCCTCGTGGAGCACGGCGCTTGACTCCTTCAAGAACAACGGCACGGTCGAGGCGTCCTCCGGCGTCGACACGTCAGGGGTTGATCCCGCCAGCTTCACGATTATCGTGCGCAACGGCGGCGGCATCACGGGCGCTGCGGCGAACTTCGCCTCCATCCTGACGGAGCAAGGCTTCCAGGTCACGGACACCGGCAACGCCGACAGTCAGGTGTACGAAGAGACGCTCGTCATCTACAAGGACGATGCGAAGGAAGCGTGCGCGCAGGCGGTCGTGGACGCCATGGGGACGGGTCGCATCACGAACGCGAGCGCTTACTATTCTTTCGATTCCGACGTCTTGGTGATGATCGGCCGAGATTACCTGCCCACGGCGTAGTCATCGCGCGGGCGTGTGGTATCATGCCCCGCGAAAGACAGACAAACAAAGGAGTCACTATGGTCGAGAAAACCGACGTTGCTGCCGTGCTCGAACTCATCCGTCCCAGCCTGCAGGCTGACGGCGGCGATGTGAAGCTCATCGACGTTGACGAGAACGGCGTGGTCACGGTGGAGCTGCAGGGCGCGTGCAAGGGCTGCCCGATGTCCCAGATGACGCTGGCGAACGGCGTCGAGCGCATCCTCAAGGAGCGCGTCCCGGGCGTGACGAGCGTCGTCCCGGCGAGCATGTAAGCGCGCGGGGCAATCCCGATCCGCACCCAAGGCAGCGAGCGTACAAGCAAGCATGCAGCGAAGGCCGGCAGGCGCGTGGCGCCGTCGGCCTTCGTGCGTTGTGCGGCGGCAACGATGCTGGCCGGCGCGGATTCCGACCGCCTGTCCTTGCGCGCAAGGCGCAGTGACGAGAACGAGTAGCCAAGGAGGCCTGAGATGCCGAAATGCTGGGAAATGCGCGGATGCGACGAAGAGATGCAATCGTACTGCCCGCACAATATTCCGGGCGAGCCGTGCCCGGCAGACTGCCAGTTCGCCGCCTGCCTACGCCCGACGCACGCGGTCGCCACCGACCCGGTCGTGCTGCTGAACCCCGAGCGCGAATACAACGCCGCGGTCAAGGAGGTATGCCATTTCTGCGAGTTCTTCCTCGAGCACGGGCCGAAGGTGGGCGAGGTGGAGGTTCCGAAGCGCCAGGGCAACCCGAACCGCTTTCTGCTGTAATCGGTTTCGAAGGGCCGTTTGCTGCGATGGCTTGCCTTCGTGCGGGCAAGGGGCCGATGCCGCGCCGTCGCAGCGCCGTCTGACGTCCGGCCGCCGCTGCGCCGCAAAAGGCTTGTGCTACACTGGGGCAAAGCTTCGCTTACGAACAAGGGAGCAGCGATGGGCAAGATCATGAAATGCCCGAATTGCGGAGAGACCCGCTTCGACCTGACCACATACGATTCCATGATGGTGCTGAGCGCCGACGTGGCGCTGTTCACGCTGCGTTGTCCGGGGTGCGGCACGTCGGTCTCGTCGCTTGCGAACATCCCGTCCTCCCTGCGCGAAGAAGTCCGCTTTGCCGCCATCGAGACCGGCGCCGGCATGGGCTGCGAGTAGCTCCCGCCGCCGTGGCGCAAGCGGCTCCTGCCCTGATGGAGATTGTCGCGAGGAATCCCTGTGCTCAACGAGATATACCAACAGCTTGACCCGATCGCGCTCTCGCTCGGGCCTCTGACCGTGCGCTGGTACGGTCTTGCGTACGTGCTCGGCTTCGTGTGCGCCGCGCTTGTGCTGTACTTCACGGCGCGCCGATGGAAGGTGCGCTTGGACGTGGACACCCTGCTCACGGTCATGATCTGCGCTATGCTCGGCGTTATCCTGGGCGGGCGTCTCGGCTATGTCCTGTTCTATGGCGAGGGGTATTACCTGCAGCACCCGGCAGAGATTCTCGCGCTCAACCACGGCGGCATGAGTTTCCATGGCGGGCTCATGGGCGCGCTGCTTGGCGGTATCGTGGCGGCGCGCATCGCGCACGTGCCGTACCTGACGCTGGCGGACTTGGGCTGCATCGCGGCTCCTATCGGCCTGTTCTTCGGCCGGTGCGCCAATTTCGTGAACGGCGAGCTTTGGGGCGCGCCGACCGACCTGCCGTGGGGCGTGGTCTTCGGCGGCGCTGCCGGCAGCATGCCGCGCCATCCCTCGCAGCTCTACGAGGCGCTGCTCGAGGGCGTCGTCATCTTCCTCGTGCTCTCCGCGCTCTCGCGCAAAGTGCCGCCGCGTCCGCGTGGCACGTTTTTGGGCGCGTTCCTCGTCATGTACGGCACGTTCCGCTTCCTCGTCGAGTTCGTGCGCGAGCCCGACGCGCAGCTGGGCTATCTGTGGGGCGGGTGGCTCACCATGGGGCAGTTGCTCTCGGTGCCGCTCGTGCTGGTGGGCGTTGGCGTGCTTGCGTATGCCGTTCGGACGAAATTGCCGCAAAAGGGGCTTGATGAATGATACTCTCGTAGTATCATTTGATACGAAACAAAGGCGAGAGGCTGAAAGGCCGGAAGGGAGTCTCCCATGGCTCTGAAGTTCTACCAGTGCAACCACTGCGGCAACGTTGCCGTGAAGCCCTACGACAAGGGCGTGCCGCTGATGTGCTGCGGCGAGAAGATGACCGAGCTTACCGCTAACACCGTCGACGCTGCGGTCGAGAAGCACGTCCCGGTTGTCACCGTGGAAGGCTCTGCCGTCCACGTGGTCGTCGGCGAGGTCGCTCATCCCATGACCGAGGAGCACCAGATCTCCTTCATCGTGCTCGAGACGAAGAACGGCTACCAGATTGCCGAGCTTGCTCCGACCGACGAGCCGAAGGCCGATTTCGCCCTGGCCGAGGGCGACGAGATCGTGGCGGTCTACGAGTACTGCAACCTGCACGGCCTGTGGAAGGCGACCGTCTAACGGCAGCGTTCCGGGCGGCGAACATCGCGGACATCGCATGCGCGAGCGACGGGGCTTCGGGTGACCGAGGCCCCGTTTGCTATCATGGGCAAACGGAAAAACGAGAGCGGAAGGGGCGGCATGGGAACGGTTGCCATCATCGGCGGCGGGGCATCGGGTTTGGCGGCTGCTACCGAGGCGGCGCGCGCGGGCGCCGAGGTGCTGCTGTTCGAGGCGGTAGACCGCGTGGGAAAGCCCATTCTGGCCACGGGCAACGGGCGTTGCAATTTCTCGAACGCCAATCCCGCGGACGGCGACTACCGCAACGCGCCGTTCGTCGCATCTGTCCTGGCGGCGCAGGAGAAGCTGTACGCGCGCGAGATCGAGCTTGATGCGCGCAGTCTCGAGTCCGACGTGCGCGATTTCGAGTCCGATGCGCGCGCGTTCGACGGCCCGCACGCCGTGACGGACTTCTTTGCGCGCCTCGGGATGCTGCGGCGCGAAGAGGACGGCCGTCTGTACCCGCTCACGAACAAGGCGACCACCGTCGTGGACGTCCTGCGCCAGGCGCTCGCGTCGTATGGCGTGGAAGAGCGCTGCGGGCATCGAGCCGTGAGGGTGCGCCCGCTCGCCGGCGGCGCGAAGGGAGCGGCCGGGCGCTTCCGCATCGACTTCGCCGAGGGCGAGCCGGCGTTCGCCGACGCGGTCGTGCTTGCATGCGGCGGGCATATCGCCCGCGCGCTTGCGCCGGAGGAACTTGCGTTCGTGAGGCAGCGTCCCGTCTTGGGCCCGCTGCGCACCGACACGGCGCCCATCAAAGGGCTCAACAACGTTCGCGTGCAGTGCGCCATCGCGCTCGAGTCGCCCGAAGGCGGCGTGAAAGCGCGCGAGGAGGGCGAGGTCCTGTTCCGCGATTACGGCATCTCGGGCATTGCCGCGTTCGACGTGTCGCGCCATGCGGAGCCCGGCGACCGCGTCGTGTTCGATTTCATCCCGTGGATTCGCGAATGCGAGCTGCGGTCGTGCTTGGAACAGCGTTGGGATCGCGGGGTGCTCTCCCATGGCGGGGCGGGGCGGTGGCGCCCTACGCTGCTCGACATCACGTGCGGCATGCTGCTTCCGCAGGTGGCACGTTGCGTGCTCGCGCAGGCGAACAGGGACCCGTCCGCTCCGGCGCGCCGGGATGACCTTGGCGCGCTCGCCGGGGCGCTCAAGCGCTTCGCTGTCACGGTGCGCGGCGGGGGCGACGCGAAGCAATGCCAGGTTACCCGCGGAGGGTTGGACGTGCGCGGGTTCAGCAGCATGACGCTCGAAGCAAGCGCGGTTCCAGGCCTGTACGCGGCGGGCGAAGCGCTTGATGTGGACGCGGCGTGCGGCGGTTTCAACCTGCACTGGGCATGGACCTCGGGTATGCTCGCCGGTCGCGTGGCGGGCACATCGGTCGCGGCCCAGGGCGCGGGAGAGCGCGCAGGCGCGCCGCGCCCCGGCAGCGTTTCCCACGAAGGCGAGTAGGCGGCGCGTGCCGCAGTGAAGGAGGAGCGTCATGCTCGAGATTGCGAACGTACGCTTGCCGCTTGATGCCGGCATGCCGGAGGGTGCCCGCCTTGTGCGCAAGGCGGCGGCGAAAGCGCTCGGCGTGCCCGCGCGCGAGGTGACGGCGGTCCGCACGCTCAAGCGCAGTGTCGACGCGCGCAAGAAGCGCGACGTCCACTTCGTCGCCACGCTGGGGGTGGAGCTTGCTGGCGGGACGCAAGCCGAGGAGCGCGTGCTTGCGGCGGGCGTCAAGAACGTGAAAGCGCGTACACCCTACGAGCCGCTGCCCATTCCCGACTGCACTGCCGCGGCGGCAAGTCCGGCGTTCGTGCGCCCCATCGTGGTGGGCGCGGGGCCGGCGGGGCTGTTCGCCGGGCTGTACCTGGCGCGCGCGGGGCTGCGCCCGCTCGTGCTCGAACGCGGCGCGCGCGTCGACGAGCGCGCGCGCGATGTTGAAGCGTTCCAGAGGCAGGGCGTTCTGGACCCCGATTCGAACGTCCAGTTCGGCGAAGGCGGTGCGGGCACGTTCTCCGACGGCAAGCTGACCACGAACGCGAAGAATCCCTACACGAAGCACGTGCTGCGCATCTTCGCGGACGCCGGCGCTCCGGAGGAGATTCTCTGGCAGGCGCACCCGCACATCGGCAGCGACCGGCTGCCGAGCGTGGTGGCGTCCATTCGCCAAGAGATCGAAGCGCGCGGCGGCGACGTGCGCTTCCATGCGCGCGTGCGCGGCATCCGCACCGAGGCGGGGTGCGCAACGGCCGTGATGGTCGAGGACGCGCGCACGGGCGCGCAGGAAGAGCTGCCAGCGCGGCAGGTCATCGTGGCGTGCGGCCACTCGGCGCGCGACGTGTTCGAGCTGCTGCAGCATGCCGGGTTCGCGCTTGAGCCGAAGCCGTTCTCCGTGGGCGTGCGCATCGAGCATCCGCAAGAGCTGGTGAATCGGGCGCAATGGGGCTCCGCCGCCGCGCACCCGGCGCTCGGCGCGGCGGAGTACAAGCTTGCCGTGCACCTGCCTAACGGGCGCGGCGTCTACACCTTCTGCATGTGCCCAGGCGGTGAGGTGGTGTGCGCTGCCAGCGAAGAAGGCGGCGTGGTCGTGAACGGCATGAGCAACTTCGCGCGCGACGGGCGCAATGCCAACAGCGCGGTGCTCGTGGGCGTCGACCCAGAGGACTTTGGCGGTGCGGGCCCGCTTGCGGGCGTGGACTTCCAGCGACGCATCGAGCGCGCGGCGTACCGCGCGGCGCGCGAGGCGGCGCTGCGGGCGGGGGTGAACGAGGCTGACGCCGCGTACCGCGCGCCCGCGCAAACGGTCGGGGGCTTCCTGGCCGAGGCGCGCGGCGGCGAGACGGCCGCGTGCGCGACGGCCGACGTGGCGGCGTGCGCGCAGGGCGGTGCGACGGAGGGCGGGGTAAACGAGAGCGCCCGCGCCGGCGAGCCCGGCTCCATGGCGTCGTCGCTCGTTGAGCCCACGTACGCGCGCGGTGTCGCCTGGTGCAGCCTGCGCGAGGTGCTGCCGCCGTTCGTGTGCGATGCGCTGGCGGAGGCATTGCCACTGCTCGACCGCAAGCTTGCCGGCTTCGCCCACCCGCAGGCGGTCATGACGGGCGCCGAGACGCGCAGCTCCAGTCCGGTGCGCATCCTGCGCGAGGACGATCGTCAGGCGTGGATGCCGGGTGCGGGGCGCCCGAGCGGGGTCTATCCCTGCGGAGAGGGCGCTGGCTACGCGGGCGGCATCATGAGCGCCGCCGTCGACGGCCTGCGCACGGCCGAAGCGCTGGCGCGCACGTTCGCGGCCGAGGAGCCTTTCGCTGGTTGAGCGGGTTTGAGGGCGCTTGACGTGGGCGTGCGCCGTTCGCGCGCGATGGATGCGCGTGCTAGAATGTGCACGCCGAATGGCATCGACGATCGAGAAGCGAGCGGCGAAGCGCCGCCAGGGGAATGCGGGTGAGAATCCCGCGCTATGCCAGTAACCGTATGGATCGCGCGACGGCGAGGCGGGCTGCCCGCCGTCGCGAGCACGCGGCTCTAATCGGATGCGCGACGGTCGGGCATGATGGCCCGCTGCCGACCACTCCGATACGACCGAATTGCGCGACGAAGTCGGAACACCTGTCGTCACGATGCTCTGGAAGAAAGGTGAACTCCCATGAAAAACCAACTGGTTTCGCGCCAGCATGTCGTGCTGGCGTGGGCGCTTGCGGTGGCGTTGGCGTTCGGGCTCTGCCCGACGCTCGCGTTCGCGGCTGACGAGGGGACGGTGAACGGCGGCGCCGAAAGCGCATCCGATGCGCCGCTCGCTGCCTCCGACAACGTGGCGTGGGGCTCGTTTGGCGGTGACGCCGCTGGCGTGACGACGGGCGCGCTGCCGCTGGCGCAGGAAAGCGCCGAGCTGTCCTGGGAACAGGACTTGCTGCGCACCGAAGGCGGCTTCGCCAACGTGTCCAACCTGCTTGTCGTGGACGGTCTGGTGTACGTCGCTGAAAGCGACTCGGTCTGGACCGAAGCGGGCAGCACGGTGACGAACGCCGTATTGCGCGCCTACGACGCCCAGACCGGCGAGCTCAAGAAAACGTGGGATCTGCCGTATGCTATCGACTCCGCATGCCGCATGGCCTATGCCGACGGCATCATCGCCATTCCGGTTTCGGGAGGCGGGCTGCTGGGCGTGGCGGCCGACACGCTGGAACCGCGCTGGTTCGTCGAGTCCGGCCTGGCCGACAGCGCGCAGAGCCTGAACAGCGTGGCGGCGTGCGACGGCTGCTTCGTCCACACGTCCGCCGAGCTGAGCGCGGACTGGACCGCCGCCGCATCGACCTTGGTGCGCGTGGACGCGCAGACGGGCGATCTTAGGTGGCGTCTGAACGATGACGAGGACGGCTCGTATTGGGGTGGCGCCGCGGTCGTGAACGGCATGGTGGTCGTTGGCCTGGACAACGGCGCGCTGCGCGTCGTCGACTTCGCCACGGGCGAGGAGTTGTCCGAGACCGTGGTCGCCCAGGACGCGCGCGTTCGCTCGAAGATCGTGCCGTGCGGCGAGAACGAGGTCGTGTTCTCCACGACCGCGGGCGAGCTCGTGAAGGCGTCCATTGCGGCGGATGGCTCCATCGCCGTGGCTGGTCGCGTGCAGTTCGCCGCCTCGAGCACGGGCACGCCGGCCGTCGTGGACGGCGTGGCGGTCGTGGGCGGTTCCGAGGCCGACTACACGGGCGTGCTCGCTGAGGTCGACCTGAGTGCCATGACCATCGTCGCGAAGCATGCTGCCGCGGGCGACGTGAAGAGCGCGCCGGTTGTGGCGCAGGGCGCCGACGGCCTGTGGCACGCCTACTTCACCTGCAACACCACGCCGGGCGCGCTCTATGGCGTGCGCCTGGGTGACGGTGCGCCCGCCGCGTTCACGGTGTTCGAGCCGGCGGTCGAAGACCAGAACTACTGCATGGCGTCTCCCGCCGCGGACGGCGAAGGCCGCCTGTTCTACGCGAACGATTCCGGCACGCTGTTCGCCCTCTCGCACGACGTGACGTGCGGGTTTGCCGACGTTGCGTCAACCGACTGGGTCGTGCAGGAGGGCATGCTCGAGCGCGTTGTCTCCCGGGGGCTCATGCAGGGCTACGAGGGGCTGTTCCGTCCGTGGGACGGCATCACGCGCGGCGAAGTGGTCGCGGTGCTGTATCGCGCGGCGGGAGAACCCGGGGCGGGACAGGCCTACCCGTTCTCCGACGTCGCCGAGGACGCGTTCTACCACGACGCCGTGAGCTGGGCGCGCGCGGAGGGCATCGTGTCGGGCTATGGCGACACGAACCTGTTCGGCCCGAACGATCCGGTCACGCGCGAGCAGCTAGCGAAGATGCTCGCGCAGTATGCCGCCGAAGAGGGCGGTGCGGTCATCTCCGCAGCCGACCCAGCGGCGTTCGAGGGCATGGGCGGCTCGGAACTGGCGTCCGATTGGGCGCGCGAAGGCCTCGTGTGGTGCTGCGCGAACGGCATTCTGTCCGGTGACCTGACGACGGATACGCCGCAGCTCAATCCGCAGAGTGGCGCCAACCGCGCCATGATGGCGAAAATGATCGTGAAGACGCTCGAGGTGATCGGGTAAGCGGGCTTTAAACGGTTGGAGGTGGGCGTCCTGCGGGGCGCCCACCTGTGCAAAGGAGCGGATTTCATGGCAAAAGACGAATCGAATAGCACCTCCGCACCGCGCGATGAGCGCGTGGTGACGTTCGGGGGCGCGCGGGAGGACGAGGCGCCTGCGGGCGACAGCGCCTTGGCAGACGCTGCCGAGGCCGCGACGGAGGATTCTCGCGAAGAATCCGGCTCGCCGGACGAGGCGGCGCCGTCCTCCAAGCGCCGCGCCCTCCGATGGGGCGCGGTCATCGGCGCGGCGGCGGTCGTCGCCGCCGTCGCGGTGGGCATCGCGCTCGCGCAGGGCGGCGCGCCCTCGTCTGGCGCGGATAGCGCGGAGGTGTCCTTTGCCGCGGCGCAGGCTGCGGACGAGCGGAGGGAGGCAGAGCCCTCCGAATCCACGACGGACGAAAAGAGCGAGCAAGCGAACGAGCAGGCTGCGGATTCCTCTGGCAGCGCGGCGGCGGGTGCGGCGGGCAGCGCGCAAGGCAACGTTGCGCAGGGCGCTGCCGACGCAGGCGCGGGCGCGAACGACGGCTCGGCCGGCGCGACGCCGGGGGGCGTGCGGCCGGGCGCACACGCTGCGGGCGGCGCGAGCGGCTCGAGCGCTCCGAGCGGTGAGGGGGCTTCGGGCGGCGCGCCTTCGGAATCGAGCGGCGTCGTTCCTTCCGACAGCCAGCAGCCGGAATCCCCGCAGGTCCCGCCCGCGGAGGAGCCGGCCGTGCAGACCGTCACCGTGCAGGTGGACTCCTCGTCCGTGGGAGGCGGCGTCTCCTTCGAGGGCACGGTTGAGTACCGGGAGGGCATGACCGTCTTCGACGTCCTGGTGGAGACGGGGCTGCCGTACAACGCCGAGAGCTCGGCGTTCGGCGTCTACGTGAGCGCTGTCGGGGGCCTGGCGGAGAAGGACCATGGTTCGCAAAGCGGCTGGAAGTACAGCGTGAACGGCGAGGTGGTCATGGTGTCTGCCAGCGCGTGCACGGTGCAGCCGGGCGACGTCGTGAAATGGTTCTACACCACGGTGGGCTAGGCGTGCTATGGTGGCGCAGTACGAAGCGAAAGGAAACGTCGATGGGCTTCTTCAAGAATCCGATCGTGGCCGTCGTGATGGCGATCATCGCGGTCGTCGGCGGCTTGGGCGTGGTGATCAGCTACGCCCTGAGCGTCGCGTAACGGCGCTCGACTCGTGCCATCCAGCCGTGCCCGCCGCGTTCTTCGCGGCGGCGCTCGCGCTCACCATGGCGGCCGTGCAGCCGGTGCTCACGGTCATCTCGCTGGCTGCGGCGCTGTCGTGCGGCGTGCTGCTGCGCGGCTGGCTCCGAACGCTTCGCTCCCTGTGCTGGCAGATTCCGCTCGTCCTGCTCGTCGCGGTGGCGAACCCGCTGTTCTCCGCGTCGGGGTCCACCGAGCTCTTCCGCATCGGCCTGCGCGCGGTCTACCTGGAAAGCCTCTGCTACGGCGCGGTCATGGGCCTCATGCTCGCCGCGGTCATCGCGTGGTTCTCGAACGCCGCGCGCGTGCTCACGTCCGACAAGGTCATGGCCGTCCTGGGCAACCGCTTGCCCACGGTCTCGCTCATGGTGTCCATGGCGCTGCGCTTGGTGCCGCACTTCGTCGACCGCGGGCGCGAGATCGCTGCTGCGCACGACGCGTGCACGGTCGCGCGCGCGGGCGCGCGGGATTTCGCGGCGCGCGTGCGCCAGACGTCCGTGCTGATGGAATGGAGCATGGAGGATTCGCTCGAGACGGCCGACGCCATGCGTGCGCGCGGGTGGCAGAGCGGACGGAGGCGCACGCGCTACCGTCGCGGGCGCTTCACCTCGCACGACGCTGCGCTCGCGGCGCTGCTTGCGGCGCTCGCCGTCGCGGCGTTCGCTGTCGCGTGGGCCGCTGCTTCCACGTATCGGTTCTATCCCACCATGGACCCGCTGCACTGGTGGTGGGGCTACGCCGTGTATGCGGCATTTCTGCTGTTCCCGTTCATTGCGCGGGGAGAGGAGGCGCTGCGATGGACGCGCTGAGCTTTCAAGGCTTCTCGTACGCGTATCCAGGGGCCGACGCGCCGGTGCTGCGCGCCGTCGACTGGCGCGTTCCGGCAGGCGCGTTCGTCATCCTGGTAGGCGCCACCGGCTCGGGCAAGACGACGTTGTTGCGCTGCGCCAAGCCCGAGCTTGCGGTGGCGGGGGAGCGGTCGGGCGAGGTTCGCGCGTTCGGCCGTTCGCTATACGGCGAAGGCGCCAACGACGCCTCCGAAGACGCCGAAGACGTCGAAGACGCCGCAGCCGCCCCTGCCGCCGATGCCGCTCGCGAAGCGCCCGCCTCGCAGCTGATCGGCTACGTGGCGCAGAACCCCGAGACGCAGATCGTGTGCGACACGGTGTGGCACGAGCTCGCCTTCGGGCTCGAGAACGCGGGCACGCCGCCGGCGCTCATGCGTCGGCGCGTGGCGGAGGTGGCGCACTTCTTCGGCATCGAGCCATGGTTCGGGCGGGAGACGGCGAATCTCTCCGGCGGGCAGAAGCAGCTGTTGAACCTTGCCTCCGCCCTGGCGCTGCGACCGCGCGTCCTCTTGCTCGACGAGCCGACGGGACAGCTCGACCCGGTGGCGGCGAAAAACTTCCTGCATGCGCTCTTCCGCGTGAACCGCGAATGCGGCATCACGGTCGTGATGGCCACGCACGCCCCCGAGTCGGCGGCGGCGTACGCCACCGCGGCGGTTCGCCTGGAGGAAGGCCGCATCGCGCCCGCCCGCCTCGAAGAGTTCCTGCCGCAGTCTGCGTCGGGAGGGGGCGATATGGCGTGTAGGGGCGAAACCCTCGCGGCGGAAGACGCGACGGGCACGACGGCGACGCCTGCGCGCGGTGGCGAGGAGGCTGTTGCGCACGTGCTGGCCTCTTCTCCGCGCGCGCCTGCCGCTGTGGTGCGCTCGTCGAGCCCCGCTCTTGAGTTGCGCGAGGTCTCGTTCCGCTACGAGCGCGACCTGCCGTGGGTGCTGGCGGGTATGTGCCTGCGCGCGGCGCCCGGCACGGTGCACGCCATCGTGGGCGGCAACGGCTGCGGCAAGTCCACGGCCCTGCGCGTGGCGGCCGGCGTGCTCAAGCCCGAGCGCGGTCGCGTGCGCAACGCCCTGCGCGACGCTCAGGCGCTCGTGCCGCAGGACCCCCGCGCGCTCTTCGCGTGCGACACGGTGCGCGAAGAGCTCATGGAATGGGCGGGCCCCGCGCGCTACGGCGAGGACGAGGCGCGCGCCATGGCGGCCCGGTTCGGGCTTGAGAGCCTGCTTGAGCGCCATCCGTCCGATCTGAGCGGCGGCCAGCAACAGCTGCTCGCCGAGGCGAAGGTGCTGCTCACACGCCCGCGCCTGCTGTTGCTCGACGAGCCGGCGAAAGGCCTTGACGCCGCGTCGAAGCTCGCGGTCGCCCGTTCGCTGCGCGCGGAGCGGGAGCGGGGGGCGACCATCGTCATGGTCTCGCACGATCTGAGCTTCGTCTCCTTCGTTGCCGACGAGGTGACCATGCTCTTCGACGGTGAGGACGCGTGCACCGAGCCGGCGGCGGCGTTCTTCGAGGGCAACCTGTTCTTCCGCCCCGAGCCCGACGGCTTCACGCGGCTGTGGGCGCAGGAGGGCGCGCGATGAGCGCGCGTTCCCGGGGCGGGCGCGCGCTCGACGCCATCGTGCTGGCGGCGGTGCCCGTCGTCCTCGCGCTCGCTGCTTTATCAGGTTTCGCGCAGGCGGCGCTGCTATCGCTTGCCGTGGTGGTCGCGGCGGTCTGCCTGCTGTTCGCTGGGTTCGAGCGCTCGAAGCCGGGGTTGCGCCAGGTCATGCCCGCCGTGGTGCTCGGTGCCATCGCGGCGGCGGGACGTGTGCTGTTCGCGCCCCTGCCGGACTGCAAGCCGGTCTCGGCGATCTGCATCCTGGCGGGCGCGGTGTTCGGCCGGCGGTGCGGCTTCATGGTGGGCGCGCTTGCGGCGCTCGTCTCGAACTTCTTCTTCGGGCAGGGCCCGTGGACGCCGTGGCAGATGTATGGCTGGGGCCTCGTGGGCTACCTGGCGGGCGTGCTGGCCGACGCGGGCGTGTTCGAGCGCTTCCGGCCGACGGTGTACGTTTACGGGTTCTGCTCGGCGTTGCTCTACGGCGTCATTCTGGATTCATGGCATGTCATCGGCTACGTCAACCCGCTCACCTGGCAAGGGGCGTTGCTCGCCTACGGCGCGGGCATGCCGTTCAACGTGGTCCACGGCGTGGCGACGGTGGCGTTCCTGCTCGTCATCTGGGCGCCGTGGCGGCGCAAGCTGGAGCGCATCCGCGCGAAGTACGCCTTGGTGGGCGAAGGGCAGTATCCTGTGCGTGCTACAATGCGCCTTGAGCAGAAAAGCGCAGGTCGCGGCCGGTCACCGCGGTGTTGAAGGAGTCCTTATGGCATACGACAACCCCCAGATGGCGCAGACGGCAGCCGCGCTCGCGGCGGGCAAGCCTGCCGTCTACCCGACCGAGACGGTCTACGGCATCGGCGTCGCCGTGGGGCGCGCGGAGGCCCCGGACGTCCTCTTCGACATCAAACGGCGCCCGCACGGCAAGCCGGTCGCCTGGCTCGTGGGGTCGGTGGACGAACTGGAGCGCTATGGCAGCGGTGTGCCGGACTTCGCGCGCGCGATCGCGCGGACGTTCTGGCCAGGGCCGCTCACGCTCATCGTGAACGCGAGCGAGAAGGTGCCGCCCGCGTTCCGCTCGCAGGAGGGCACCATCGGCCTGCGCATGCCGGACAACCGCACGGTGCTCGAGCTCATCGAGCGCGTGGGCGCGCCGCTCGCCACCACGTCGGCCAATTTCTCCGGCTGCACGCCGCCGCAGTCGTTCGACGAAGTCGACCCCGAGCTGCTCGACCAGGTGGCCGCATTCCTGGACGACGACGAGGAGAAAAGCGGCGTCTCGTCCACCGTGCTGGACTGCACGAAGGACCACCCGACCGTCGTGCGCGAAGGCGCTATCACTATCAAGGACATCGCGGCGCTGTGCTGAAGGCGCCGAAAAAGACTGAACTGGCGGTTTCCTCGCGCTGATTCGCCGCGGCATCTTGCGCGCGGGGCGCAATCGGTCCACAGTAGCGGAAGCAAGCAGACCGAAAGGACGGGGATTCATGAAGATCAGCATCGCCAGCGACCACGCCGGGTTCGAGCAGAAAGAGCACCTGCGCGCGTTCCTTGAGGGCCTGGGCCACGAAGTGTGCGACCACGGCCCTGCCACCGACGACCGCGTGGACTACCCGGACTACGCCGTGCCGGTGGCGAAAGACGTGGCGGAAGGCCGCGCCGACCGCGGCGTGCTCGTGTGCGGCACGGGCATTGGCATGGCGCTCGCTGCGGACAAGATCGCGGGCGTGCGCGCCGCGAACATCATCACGCCGCAGTTCGCCGCGCTCTGCCGCGAGCACAACGACGCGAACGTCATCACGCTCTCCGGCCGTTTCGTCGAGCCCGAGGTCAACGAAGAGATTCTGCGCACCTTCCTCACGACCGACTTCGGTGGCGGTCGCCACGCTGGCCGCGTCGAGAAGATCATGGCGCTCGACTAGGCGCCCTCTATCGACCAGTCTCGTAAACTCCGCGCGGGCAGCGCGTCCGGGCTGCTAGGATGTGCCCGAACACGTGATGCCCGCGAATTCGTCGAAAGGAAACAACCATGGCTTTGCAGTACGTCGCGAAGACCGACCCGGCCGTCGCTTCCGCAATCTCCCAG
>DVLD01000143.1 GCA_018715725.1 Candidatus Aveggerthella excrementigallinarum | reverse complement strand
CGCGGGCGAGGCCGCCGTCGGAGGCGGCGCCCTGTCGGCGCGCGCCGTCCCTACGCCACCGTCGTGAGGTCGGAGACGTGCTGGCAGTTGTCGCCGTAGAGGGCGAACTGCTCGGAGAGGACGTGCAGTCCGCCGTCCCACGGGTCAAGGCAG
This sequence comes from Candidatus Aveggerthella excrementigallinarum, assembly GCA_018715725.1. Classification (GTDB taxonomy): domain Bacteria; phylum Actinomycetota; class Coriobacteriia; order Coriobacteriales; family Eggerthellaceae; genus Aveggerthella; species Aveggerthella excrementigallinarum. The sequence goes on along the minus strand of DVLD01000143.1, from coordinate 12,136 downwards.
AGGAAGTTGTCCGTCGAGAGCGCGTCCGGGCTCTCGACGTTCTGGTAGCCCACCACGGTGACCCAGTGCTGGCCGTAGCTGGCGCGCACGTGCACGACCGTGGGGAATCCCGCTTTGACGTTCTCGTAGGCTTCGCGCAAAACGGCCTGGTCGGAGCCGAGGTCGCGGAACGACGAGTTGCCGCCGCCCCAGTTCGGCCAGGTGCAGCAGCCGCATCCGTACATCGTGTGGCTGTTCGCGACGCCGCGCACGATGGCGTCGCCGTACGCGCACGCGTAGCCGGGGCAGCACCCGGAATGGCCCGAGCCGGCTTGCGAGCCGATGGCCTCGATGAGAGAGCGGTCCCAGGCGAGCGTCTTGTCGGCGGCGAGCTCCGCCGCCTGGCGCGCCGCGTGCGCGGTCGCCACGCGGTCGAGGCGCTCGCTCGCGGTCGAAGCCTGCGCGCTCTGCTCGGTGGGCAGGGGAAGCGAGGCGGCGGACGCGAGCGTCAAGTCCTCGAGGGACTGCGCTGGCGTGCCCGCGGCCGAGACGACGGTGCGCGTCAACGGGCCGGCGGGCGTTTCGTCCGACGGGTCGGCCGGGTACGACGCGAGCGCGGTTGGGGAGAAGCCCCCCAGGGCGAGCGACACGCCCAAGGCGCACGCGATGGCGCGAGTGCGGTGCTGCACGGGTCATCCTTTCCGGCCGCGTGGGAGGTTCGTGGTGCGTTCATGCTGCGGTGGTGTCCGCGCGACGGGCGTGCCGTCCGCGCTGCGTTCGCGGCCTGTGCGATGTGCCGTGGATGCTACGGGGAAGTTGTGGTGGAAGTCTGGACAACGGGCGCGCCCCACAGGTTCTGCGCGGCGTCTTCGGAACCTCTCCACACTTCAAAACAAGCTGTTGACCTGCATAAAAACAATAGAACGGCAAAGGGGCACCAGGGGGTGCGCCGCCGGGTGGGCGCACCGCAAGATATGGCGCGCGAAGGGCGTTGCGTGCCGTCGGGAGCCCTGCGCGCGCAAGATGCGCGCTTGACATCCGCATGACGCGCTCATTCGGCCGCCGGCGGTGACGAGCTGACCGCTTGCCGCTCGCAGCAAACCAACCGCACGCCGCCGGCACCGAACCGACCGCGTGCCGCCGGCAGCGAACCGACCATATGCCGCCGGCGGCGAGCGAGCCGCCTGCCGGACGCGGCAGGGCGAGCATCCGTCACAACGACAGCGTGCGCTTCAATAGCGGCTTGTCGAAGGTCATGACGGACTCGCCGCGCAACGCATTGCGCGCGACGAGCAGGCAGTCCACGTAGTCGAGCATGCTCGAGCCGAACAGGCGGCATGCGTAGCGAACCACGTCCTCTTCCTGCACGTGGATGTCGTCGAGCAGCGAGAGCATCACGTACCCAATCTGCGAGCGCGGCACGCGGTACACGTCGCGTAGGGTCACGGCAACGCGCGCCATGATCTCGGGGTAGGTGTACGCCTGCCCCGTGCCGATGGCGGCGGAGGCTTCCTTGAAGCCTTTTTTGTCGTCTTCCAGCAGGTAGCGCAGGATGACGGTCTCGTCGATGAGAATGCGCATGCGGCCTCCCTGCTAGCGGTTGAACGTCTCGTACTTGTCGGACAGCGAGCGAATCCACGCCTCGCGCTCGGACTCGCGCATCTCTCGGTGCGCGTACATGCGCAGGGCGCCTTGGGCGCGCATGCCGCCTTTGCCTTGGTCGTTCACAGGGCGGAACGGGAAGCCGTTCGCCTTGATGGACTGCTTGATGAAGATGCGCGTCGCCTCCGAGAGGCTCGTGCCGATGTTGTCGTAGATTTCCTCGGCGGCAGCCTTCTCGGCGGAGTCGATGCGCACGTGCAGGACCGCGTCTTTGCCCATGTGATGCCTCCTTGATCGCGCTCTATCGTACCTGATGGGCAGCGTGGAAGCCGCGGTCTTCCGGCGTCCGGTCGGCATGCGCGCAAGGGCGTGCCGCCATCCTCATATTTCGGTTGAATCTTACATCCCTGCACGTCATACGCCATCATTGAAAGGCTTGTACACACGTACGAAACAAAGGGAAGTACCAGCCAGTTCCAAGGAGGGGTATTCGTGAGGAAAGGCAGCAAGCCGGCGATCGTCGTCGTGGCGCTCGCGCTCGCGATGCTTTTGTGCCTGGCGGGCTGCGGCGCAAGCCAGCAGTCCAGCTCGGGACAGGGCACGCTGCGCGTCGGCGTTCGCGACGACATCATGAACTTCAGCTACCTGAACGAGCAGACGGGCAAGTATTACGGCCTGGAGATTGACATCGCGGAGGAGATGGCCAAGCGCCTGGGCTACGCGGACGTCGAGTACGTCGCGGTCACGCCGGACGACCGCAAGGAGCGGCTCTTGAACGGCGAGATGGACTGCCTGATCGCGTGCTACTCCATCTCCGACACGCGCTTGGAGAACTTCGACTTCTCGCCGGCGTACTACCACGACGTCGCGCGCATCATGGTGGAGAACAGCTCGCTTATCACCGACCCGTGGCAGCTGCAGGGCAAGACCATCGGCATCATGTCCGGCTCCAACACCGGCCCGGTGCTCGCCATCAAGCTCAACGAGGTCGGCATCATCGGCGACGACGTCGTCTCCAACGACGACGCGGGCACCCAGTACCAGGGCGCCTACATCAAGAAGGTCGCCTCTTACGCCGAGCTCTCGCAGGAGCTCGAGGAGGGCGCGGTGGACGCCGCCGCCATGGACGGCGCCATCGCGCAGGGCTACATGAACGACGAGCGCTCCATCCTGGACTTCGACATCTCCGAGCAGGAGTACGGCGTCGCCACCCAGAAGGGCTCGGAGCTCTCTGGCCGTGTCGCAGAGGCTATCCAGGGCATGATCGACGACGGCACCATCGCTGCGCTCACGGACAAATGGGATTAAGGAGGGCTGACCTATGTCTCGAAACCTCAAGATAAAAGCCGCCATCCTTGCCGCCTTCGTCATCGTGAGCGTGGTGGTCATGGGCTTCGTGGTCGCCAACATGCAGGACGACATCTCGCTCAAGAACTACACGGCGGACATCCAGGCGGAGATGGACGAGCTGCCCGCGCTTCTGCAGTCTGCGGACGAGGAGAGCGCGCAGAACACGCAGACCTTCGACGAGATCTACGCCTCGAAGGCCGAGAGCGTGGCGTTCCTGGCGAACAACAACACGGGCTTTGAGGCCACCGACGCGAAGATGCTCGAGTACAAAGACCTGCTCAGCGTCGACAACGTGCTCGTCGTGGACCGCGCTGGCGCCGTGGTCGCCAAGACGCAGGACACGCCGGCGAACTTCGCGCACGCGCGCTTCAACCAGCTGCGCTCCGTCTTCGACACGGGCGAGCCGTCTGCTGCCATGGAAGTGGACTTCGCGGAGACGGGCCAGACGTTCCGCTATTACGCGGCGCGCATCGACGACAACACGATGGCGGTCATCGAGCAGAATCCCGAAGAGCTCGACCAGCTTATCGAGAACTCCGGATCGCAGCAGAGCATCCTGAAGAACCTGAGCGTGGGGCAGACCGGCTACGTCATGGCCGTCTCGGGCCGCGACTACACGGTGACCTACCACCCGAACGCCGACCTGGTGGGCACGGACGCCCTTGACGCCGGCATCCACGTGGAGGACCTGGAGAACGGCCGTTTCACGTGGATGGACTTCAACGGGGAGCGCCTGTGGGCCGGCGTGTCCGAGGTGGACGGCTCGTACTATATCGGCGTCGTGCCGCACAGCGAGCTTGTCGGCTCGCGCGTGCTGACGGTCTCCGTCATCCTGTTCATCTTCTTCTCGGTCGCCATGATCGTGGCGCTCTACGGCGTCTTCGTGAACCGCGAGGACGAGAAGCGCGGCTACAATCCCGAGAACTACCTCAACCTCGGCCCGGTCCGCTTCAACAAGGCCATCGGCCGCAAGGCCATCGTGCTGTCGTTCGTGGGCTTCCTTGCCGTGCTCGGCGTCACGTTCTACATGCAGACGCTGTTCTCGCTGTCCTCCGAGTCGGTGAGCAGCAACGATCGCGCTGCCGACATCGAGCGCACCATCACGACCGTCCAGGACCAGGCGGCGGACCTGACCGCCCAGTACAACGAGCGCTACCTGAACAAGGCGCAGGTGGCGGCCTACGCGCTCGACGCGAACCCGGCGTTGCGCGCCGACGAGCAGAAGCTGCAAGAGCTGGCCGACACGCTGCAGATCCAGTACGTGTTCGTGTTCGACGGCACGGGCTACATGGCCGCCACCAACTCGCCATTCGTGAACTTCACGCTGTCCGAGGACCCGAACGACCAGAGCTACCCGTTCCGCCAGCTGCTGCAAGGCGTGGACCACTACATCCAGGAGCCCATGCCCGACGAGGTGTCCGGCCAGCTGCGCCAGTACATCGGCGTCGTGCTTCACAACGACAAGGGCGACGCGGAGGGCTTCGTCCAGCTGGGCATCCGCTCCTCGCGCCTTGAGAACCTGCTCGCCACCGTGCAGATCGACAACGTGCTCGACGGCATCCAGGTGGGCCAGAACGGCTTCGCCTTCGCGGTCAACAAGTCCGACAACACCTTCGCCTACTACCCGGACAAGGAGCTCGTGGGCAAGGATACCACGACGCGTGGCATGGACGCCTCGCAGCTCAAGGATGGCTACAGCGACTACCTGACCATCGCGGGCAAGACGTACTACGCCAGCTCCTTCGAGACGGACGACTATTACATCTACGTCGCCCAGCCCGACAGCGAGCTCATGACCGAGCGCGTGCCGCTCACGCTGGCCACCGCGCTGTGCGGCCTGGTCTGCCAGATCGTCATCTTCCTGCTCGTCACGCTGGAGCGCCGCCGCACGGTGAGCGGCGTCGCGCATCGTGCCGACGAAGAGGACGAGGATCCGCGCATGTTCGACAAGCAGATGCCGGACGGCCGCACCGCGAAGACCGAGTCGGCTGCCAGCCGCTGGCTGTACCGCTCCATGCACTGGGACGAGAAGTCCGCTGAGCAGCGCGTGCTCACCGTGATGAAGGTGCTCCTGAGCGTCTTCGCCATCGCCGTCTGCCTTGCCGTCCTGTTCCAGGACCAGGTGTTCTCGGGCGAGTCGGTGTTTTCCTACATCCTCTCGGGCGAATGGACGAAGGGTCTGAACGTCTTCGCCATCACGGCATGCATCATGATCGCGTGCGTGGTGCTCACCATCACCATGCTCATCCAGCAGCTGCTGCACCTGCTGGCCACCGTGTTCGGCCCGCGCGGCGAGACCATGTGCCGCCTGATCAGCAGCTTCATCAAGTACGCCTCCATCATCGGCATGGTGTACTACTGCCTCATGGTCATCGGCATCGACACCACGACGCTGCTGGCGTCCGCCGGCATCCTGTCCATCGCCATCTCGTTCGGCGCGAAGGAGCTCGTGGCCGACATCTTGTCCGGCCTGTTCATCATCTTCGAGGGCGAGTTCCGCGTGGGTGACATCATCGCCGTCGGCACGCGCAGCGGCACGGTGATGGACATCGGCATCCGCACGACCAAGATCAACGACGGCAACGGTAACATCATCATCATCCGCAACAGCGAGGTGAGCAACGTCGTCAACATGACGAAGGAGTCCTCGTTCGCCTCCTGCGACATGGAGATCGAGTACGGCGAGTCGCTCGAGCGTGTGGAGAACGTCCTCGAGAAGGAGTTCCCGAACATCCGCGAGCGCCTGTCGTCCATCGAGGACGGCCCGTTCTACCGCGGCGTGGTCTCGCTGGCCGACAACAGCGTGGTCATCCGCATTGTCGCCCAGTGCGCTGAGAAGAACCGCGGGCCGCTTGAGCGTGACCTGCGCCGCGAGATGAAGCTCATCTTCGACCGCTACGACATCAACATCCCGTACCCGCAGGTGGTGGTGCACGAGCCGAAGGAGTTCAAGAAGGCCACGATCATGGAGCAGCGCGCTGCCGACCGCTTCAATGAGGAGCAGAAGGAAGCGTCGCAGGCCATCATCGACGACGACAACGACTTCGACTTGGCAGACATCAACCGACGCTAACGTGCGCGCCCGCCGGCCTTCGGGCCGGCGGGCGCCGCGGTTTCCGGCCTGCCGCGTCGGAAGCCGCCGACGCTGCAAAGCCTCTTGGCACAGAGTCCCTTCACGAAAGAAGACCTTGGCGGACCGAAGTCCGGCCAAGGTCTTCTTTCGTGCTGGCCTTCGGCGCCGGGGGCTTTTCGCTGTCGTGGGCGCAGTCGGGGGATGGCGGTCGGGGAATGCGCCGCGTGCCGGGCGGACGGCGCCCTAGCGGTGCCGGTATCCCGCCTCGATCTCTTTGATGCGGGCGTTGAGCCACTCGTTGGTGGGGACGGGCAGGCCGTGCTTTCTGCCGAGGCGCATCATGACGCCGGAGAACTCGTCGACTTCGGTGGGAGCGTGGTTGATGACGTCCTGGCCCATGGAGGGGGTGCTCTGGGGGTCGAGCGAGCGCAGGATGCCCACCATGTCCGCCAGGTCGCTTTCGCCCACGTCGACGCCTTCGGCCTGCCCGACGGCGATGACCTCGCGCATGGCGGCGATGTAGGCGCGCCAGGGCGCGGTCGTCGGGTCCGTGCTGCCCGCCGCCTGCGCGCGCTCGCTCTCCAGCAGGGCGGCGTAGTTCACGCCGTACGCCGCGCACACTTGGTTGAGCCCCACGTTGCCCATGAACTTTGCCCACATGCGGTGGCGGATGTCCGCCTCGACCACCTGGCCGATGCCAGCGCGGTCGAAGAAATCGCGCACGGCCTCCAGGGCCGACGGGTCGGTCTGCGGGAACAGCCCGATGTGCAGGTTGCCCGCTCGCGAGTAGGTGACGGTCGAGCCGAAGCGCATGGCGTCCATGCCCTGCGCCACGCACGGCACGACGCGCTCCCAGCCAAAGCGCGCCGCCAAGCGCTCTTCACTCGTCACGCCGTTCAGCACGGAGACCACGATGGTCCCGTCGTGGACAAGCGGCGCGGCAAGCTCCATGGCGCTCTCAAGGGCGGGCGCCTTCACGGCGAACAGCACGAGGTCCACCCCTCCTGCGTCCGCCGGCGTCGCGGTGCGAAACGCGCGCGCTGCGCCGTTGATGGTGGTCGTCTCTCCCGCGTGGCGCACGATGCGGCCCTCGTCCATGACGAAGCAGACAGCCTCGCTGCCCAGGGTGCGGGCGATGCAGTCCGCGTAGAGGAGCCCGAGCGCTCCTTTCCCGACAATTGCCGCTTTCTCGATGCGCATGCTGCCTCCTCGGTCGCGTGGTTCGTTGGGGCCATGGTAGCTAAGCGGTGCCGCTCGGGGCGTCTGGACGCGGCGGAAATCGGAGACAGGAGGCCGCGGTCTCGAGAGCGCGTGAGCGGATTGGTGTCGCGCGCGTGGCCTCCCGCTGCCAGGCGACCGCTCGTCACCGCGCGATCTCGGCGGCGGTCGGGGCGGATTGCGCGCGCACGCTGCTTCCCAGCGTTGCCGCCAGGGTGCGCGTTTCGCGCGCGATATGGTGGAGGTAGCGTGCGAGGACGTAGCACACGATCGCCGTGGCAAACGCCGCTTCCGCCGCCGACAGCGCGTCCAGCCACGCGGGCAGCGCCCATCCGGCGGACGCCAAGCACGCGAGCGCTTTCGCAAGCGCCGTGGCCGTGATGACGAAGGGGAAGGTCATGGCCGCGTAGCTTGGGTAGAAGGGCAAGCGCAGAAGGCGGGGCAGGCGCACGGCCACCACGACGAGCATCCCCTGCGCCATGGCGGCGAGCACGGCGACGAACACGGGATGGGGCTGCGCGGTCACGGACAGGTAGCCGGCGAGGGACAGGCTTAAGGGGGCGGTGTAGATGCAGAACGTGGGAGCGGCGGGCTCGGGCAGCGGATGGCGCGCATGGCGCAGCGTCACCACCACGAGCAGCACGGCGTAGCATACGAAGCCGAATCCGAACAGCGCGCGCCCAAGCGCCTCCATGCCGAAAGCGGGGGAGGTGAGCGCCCCCACGATGATGCCCACGTAGGCGACGAACCACGAGGTGAACACGTTGCGCAGGCGGAAGCCGCGCACGAACCGCCACGTGAACCAGGCGATGAGCGTGGCGTGGCAGGCCACGGCGAGCGCCCACAGGGCGAAGGCGGCAGTGCCCAGCGCCGGCTGCGCGAACGACGCGAGCTGCATGGCGCACATGAACAGGGTCGCGAACGTGCCGGCAACGACCGGGTTGCCCATGTCGGCGCGGAAGCAGGACGGGAAAAGCGCGACCTTCGCAACGACCAGGAGGGCGAGCGCGGTGGCGACGGCCACGCACAGCGGTTGGACGAGCGGGAAGGCCGCGGCGTGCAGCCCGCCAAGCGACACGACGCCGAGCGCGACGCCTGCGGCGGGGATGGGCGTGCTTTCGACCAGCGCGCGGAGAACGTTCGAGATGCCTGATGCCATGCCGGCCTCCTGGGGTTTGACGATGCGGAACGCGTTCAGTATGCGCCTTGCATCGTCAAAAGAACACTTATGATATATGATGTAATCATAAGATGTTGTAATTATTTGGGCTTGGCGGCGCACGCGAGCTCACGGGGCAAGAACGCCCGCTTCGCCTTCGCACCCGTCATGGTGCGGGGCGTGCACGGGCGTACGACAGGAGGATGCATATGCTCGACCCGCGCACGCAGACGTTCCTTTCCGCATGCCGCACGCTGAACTACACGCGCACGGCTGAGGAATTGTCCATCACGCAGCCTGCCGTCTCCCAGCACATCGCGTGGCTTGAGCGCTCGTACGGCGCGCGGCTGTTCGCGCGCGAAGGGAAGCGCGTGCGCCTCACGCCTGCAGGCGAGCTCTTGCGGCGCGTCGCCGAGCGCATGGCGCACGACGAGCGCTTGGCGCGCGAGGCGATCGACGCGCTCGCGTCGGGCGAGGAGCGGCTGTCGTTCGGCGTCACCCTCACGGTGGGCGAGCATCTGATCGCCCGGCCGCTCGCGCGGTACCTCCACGCGCACCCGCGCCATGACGTGCGCGTGGAGCAGGCCGGCACCGAGGCGCTGTTGGAGGGATTGCGCAGCGGCCGCATCGATTGCGCGCTCATCGAGGGCTACTTCGACAAGCGCGATCTGGCCTGGCGCGAGTTCTGCACGCTCGAGCTCGTGGGCGTGTGCGCTCCCGGCAGCGCGCTTGCCGAGCGGGGTGGGCTCGAGCTTGAGGAGCTGCTCGACCAGCATCTGATCGTGCGCGAGCCCGGTTCGGGCACGCGCGCGGTGCTCGAGCACGCGCTGGCCGAGCGCAACCTGACGGTCGAAAGCTTCGCCCGCATGACCGAGGTGTCCAGCCTCAACATCATCAAGGAGTTCGTGGCGGCGGGCGTGGGCGTGTCGTTCCTGTACGACGCGGCGGTGGGCGCCGAGCTGCAGGCGGGCGAGCTTGCGCGCATCGCGCTCGCCGGCGCGCCGCTCTCGCACGCCATCACCTTCGTGCACGCGAAGGGCTCCGCTTTCTCGCAGCGCTTCGAGCGCTTCTTCGACGAGCTGACCGAGCTTTCGCGCGTCTAGCCCGCAGCGTTCGCGCGGCCTGCCGTGCGGCCGAGGGAGTTGGGCTTCGGCCCTAGGAAAAGCGGGGCGATCAAGCGCGTGTAGAGGGCGAGCCACGCCAACGAAACGCAGAACCCGCCAATGACGTCGGAGGCGTAGTGCACGCCCAGGTAGATGCGGCTGAAGCCGATCATGACGATGATGGCCGAGAACGCCGCGACGCAGCACCAGCGCACCAAGCGGTCCTGCCGGTAGCTCCACGCCATCCAGACGAGCAGCCCGAAGAACGCCATGGCCGCCATGGAGTGGCCCGACGGGAAGCTGAAGCCGGTCTCGGCGGCAAGCGCGAATCCCTCAGGCCGCGGGCGCTGAATGGCGAACTTGAGTGCTTGGTTGAGCGCGACCACGAGCACGAGGTTGAGCGCGCAGCATGCGCCAGGGCGTCGGCCGGGCGCGAAGGCCACGATCATGAGCCACAGCGCCACGAGCGTGAGGGGCTCGGCGAGCGTGGAGAACGCCTCCATGAGCGGTGTGAGCCATTCAGCGCGCAGCCTCTCGACCACGAGCACGTACGCCGCTTGGTCGATGCGCGCGAGGTCGCCTGCCAGCACGTCCTCAAGGAGCGCCACGAACACGATGGCGCAGACGGCCACGATGATGGTGCGGCGGTTATGCACGGCCAAGCGCCCCATTGCCGCCGCGATGTCCTTTGCGCTGCGCCGCGTCTCGCGTCCGTTATCTCCGTTCATGCCCCGTCCTTTCCGCCCAAGCGCCCGCAATGCGCTTGGCATGGTCGTGCGCGTGGCGCACGAACTACGCGAGCTCTTTGAGCTCGAAACGGCCGTTCTCGTAGACGGCGTAGCTATGGGTGCCGTCCTTCGGCAGCGAGACGCTGCCAGGGTTGAGGAACGTGATGCCGTCGCGCACCTCGTTCGTCTTCACGTGCGTGTGCCCGGACAGGAAGGCGGAGCCCGCCGGCAGCGCAGGGGGCGCGTCGGGCGTGTGCACGTGACCGTGCGTGCAGAAAAGCGTGCGAGCGCGCTCGTCGAGCACGATGGCGTAATCCGCCAGGCAGGGGAACTCGAGCACCATCTGGTCGACCTCCGAGTCGCAGTTGCCGCGCACGGCGACGATGCGCTCCTTCACGCCGTTGAGCATGCGCGCCACGGCAGGGGGCTCGTAGCCCTCGGGCAGCGGGTTGCGCGGGCCGTGGTACAGCAGGTCGCCTAGCAAGATGAGCTTGTCCGGCGCCTCGGACTCCAGCGCGTCCATGAGCTTTTCGCACCAGAATGCCGATCCGTGGACGTCGGATGCGATGAGCAGCTTCATCTCTCTCCTCACTTCCTTCATAAACGCTGTCGTGCAGGCAAGTATAGCGCCCCTCCGGCGAGCGAGCGCGCGCACAGGGGAGAAATAGCTTCTCAACAGGCAGAATACAAAGAATACTCAACTTGCATGACAGAGGCCGCCCTTGTCGTGCACGCCATTTCACCACTCTGCACGATAGGCAGCGCGCCTCGTTCGGTGCTTTGATACGCCTCGACGAAAGCAGGGCGCCGGAAGGTGGGCGGCCCACGAACTTGGATTGAAAGGACACACGTCATGCGCATCTTCGGTATGGGTCTTCCCGAACTTCTGGTCATCCTGGGCATCGCCCTTCTGATTTTCGGCCCGAAGCAGCTTCCGAAACTCGGCAGCGCGCTCGGCAAGACGGTCAAGGGCCTGCGCGAGGGCATGGGCTCCTCCGACGACGCCAACGAGGCCAAGGTCGAGGCGCTCGAGGAGGCTCCGAAGGAGAAGCCGGCTCCGAAGGCCCAGGCTGCCGAGTAGGCTCGTTCGCGCCCCTCGCGAAAGCATCATATCCCGCTGGACACAGCCCAGCTGTTCGACGAAACCGCCGGAACCTCCTGACCGGCGGTTTCGTCTATTCTGACGCCATGGCCGGGCCGCGCGTGCGAGCTGCGCGCCGGTGCCGCCGCCATGGCGACCGCCGTCGAATCGGCCGAGCCGCGCGTGCGAGTTGCGCGCGCCTGGCCGCCTCGATCCTAAGGCGTTGCGCCAGGCCCGGCCGGGCATGCCCGCCGGGGCGCCGCCTACGGCGCGCTCTGGTATCATGGGCTCGGTTTCGAAAGTGTCGCGCCCTCTTCCTGCGTGCAGGGCGCGTGGTCGTGTCGAAAGGGGCTCCATGGGCAAGGCGAAAGCGCGAAGGTCGGGCGCGTCCTGGCGTCGCGCGCTTGGCTTCGCGTGCCATGAGGGCTACCTGTACGCGCTGTTCTACATGGGCATGAACCGCGAGTTCTCCCTTGGGTCGTTCCAGGTGGAGCGCGTGGAGCTGCTTGGCGCGCTCGCCGCCATGGTGGTCGCGCTCGCGGCCGTGGCGCTGCTCGAGCGCCGCGCGCCCGCCGTGCGCGAGGTCCTGTTCGAGCGACATTCCATCGTCGTCTACGCCCTCGCGCTCGTCGCGGGCGCGTTCGTTCCTGTCGTCATGGGCGGCCTGCAGACCGACGAGCTCGTGTTCGAGTCCATCATGGTGGGCGTGCCGTGGGCGCTCATGCTGCTTGCGTGGGCGCGCCGCTTGGCGCGCGGCACCACCGAGCGCGCCGCGTTCGAGGTCTTCGCGGGGGCGGGCATCGGCGCCGCGCTGTGCCTGGCCACCTTCCTGTTCCCCCTTGA
>DVLD01000142.1 GCA_018715725.1 Candidatus Aveggerthella excrementigallinarum | reverse complement strand
GCGCGCTTCGCGGCACGCCCGCAGCCGACGCTCGTGCTGGTGGCGGGGGAGGAGGCCGCCGCCACGTTCGCGCGCAACGTCGCCTCGTACGTGGGCGATGAGCATGTGCTCCATTTCCCGGCGCGCTCCGACCATCCCTTCGACGGCAAGCCGGCGAACCCGCGCCAGGCCGCCCGCCGCCTGGAGGCCGCCTGGGCGCTGCAGAGCGCGCGCCCGGTTATCGTGGTGGCCAGCGCCACGGCGCTCTTGCGCACCATGCCGCCGGCCTCCGCGCTGGCGGCGCGCCCGCTGTCCTTCCGCCAGGGCGACGCGCTCGACGCGGGCGACGTGCCTGGCGTGTCCTCCTTCGACGACGTGGCGCGCGCCCTGGAGGCGCGCGGCTACCAGAACACCGGCGAGCTGGAAGGCCACGGCACGTTCTGCGTGCGCGGCGGCGCCATCGACGTCTATCCGGGCAACCTGGTCTACCCGGTGCGCCTGGACTTCTTCGGTGACGAGCTCGACGAGATTCGCCGCATCGTGCCCTCCACCGGCCAGACCATCGCCACGCTTGACGCCGTGGAGATCTACCCGGCGCAGGAGTTCCAGCTGGACGCGGCGGGCATCGCGCGCGTGCGCAAAAAGCTGGCACGTCCGGCGAAGAGCAACCCGGCACTGCGCGAAATCCTGGAGAAACTGGAGGGCGGCGCGCGCTTCGACGGCGCCGACGTGCTGCTGCCGTACCTTTACGACGAAGTGGCGTCGCTGCCCGCCTACGCCGACCCGGCCGTTCGCGCGGAGGACGCCTCCGCCGACTTCCCGGAGCCTGCCTGCGCGCGCCCGCTGGCGGACGCCACGAACCCGCGCGCGGCGGATGCGCAGGCGTCCGCCTACCGCGACGTCCTCACCGTCCTGGTGGAGCCGCGCTCGCTTTTCGACGATGCCGTGCGCTCCTACGACGACATCGCTGCGCGGGCAAAGGGCACGAACATCGCGCTCGAAGGGTTGTACACGCCCGCGGCGCAGCTGGACTTCGGCGCGGGGCAGCGCATGACGTACGTCTCCCTCATGCGCCTGGGCGGAACGGTGGACGCCGAGCTGCCGGTCAAGCGCGCCGAGGTGGCCGGCGGTCCCGAGAAGCTCTTCGCGCGCCTGCGCGGGTTGGTTGACCAGGCGTACACGGTGGTCTTTTCCGTTCCGAACTATCGCGCGCGCCAGGACATCAAGCTCGCGCTCGTGGACCACGAGCTGCCCATCACCGAGGTGCTTGACGGCGAGGGCACCGCGCCCGCGCGCTTGCGCCGCAGCGTGGTGAACGTGGTGGACGTGGAGGTGCCGCTGGGCATGGTCATCCCGAAGGCGAAGCTGGCGCTGCTCTCGCTGGCCGACACGCAGGGCGCCGTCTCGTCCGCCCGCGCCTCGCGACGGGTGGACGTCACCGAGGTCACCTTCCCGTTCAAACCGGGCGACTACGTGGTTCACGCGGCGCACGGCGTGGCGTTCTTCCGCGATTTGGTGCGCCGTGACGTGGGCGGCGTGGAGCGCGATTACCTGCAGCTGGAGTACTCCGAGGGCGACAAGCTCTTCGTGCCCGTGGAGCAGCTCGACCGCGTGACGCGCTACGTGGGGCCCGAAGGCTCCAGCCCGCGCCTGACGCGCCTGAACACGAGCGACTGGTCGCGCGCGCTCACGAAGGCGCGCAAGGCCACGAAGAAGCTCGCGTTCGATCTGGTGGACGTCTACACGCGCCGCGCCGCCTCGCAGGGCTTCCGCTATTCGCCCGACACGCCGTGGCAGCGCGAGATGGAGGCGTCCTTCCCCTACCAGGAGACGGCCGACCAGCTGGCCGCCATCGCCGACGTGAAGGCCGACATGCAGTCCGCGCGCCCCATGGACCGCCTGGTCTGCGGCGACGTGGGCTTCGGCAAGACCGAGGTGGCCCTGCGCGCGGCGTTCAAGGCCACGCAGGACGGCAAGCAGGTCATGGTGCTCTGCCCGACCACGGTCCTGGCGCAGCAGCACTACGCCAGCTTCAAAGACCGCTTCGAGCCCTTTGGCGTGCAGGTGGAGGTGCTCTCGCGCTTCCGCACGCCCGAGCAGCAGAAGAAGGCGCTCGAGGGCTTCGCGAAGGGCAGCATTCCCGTGCTCGTGGGCACGCACCGCCTGCTCTCGCGCGACGTGAACCCGCACGATCTGGGCTTGGTCATCATCGACGAGGAGCAGCGCTTCGGCGTGGGGCACAAAGAGCAGCTGAAGAACCTGCGCGAGTCCATCGACGTGCTGACGCTTTCCGCCACTCCCATCCCGCGCACCATGCAGATGTCGCTCTCGGGCGTGCGCGACATGAGCCTCATCCTCACGCCGCCCGAGGGGCGCCGTCCGGTCGAGGTGCACGTGGGCGAATGGGACCCGGACGTGGTGTCCTCCGCCATCCGGCGCGAGCTGGGGCGTGGCGGCCAGGTGTACTACGTGTCCAACCGCGTGCGCTCCATCGAGGACGCCGTGGCGCGCGTGCAGGCGGCCGCCGGCGAGGCGCGCGTGGGCGTGGCGCACGGCCAGATGACGAAAGAGCAGCTCGAGCGCGCCATGGAAGAGTTCTCCGCCGGCGAGACCGACGTCTTGGTGGCCACCACCATCATCGAGAGCGGCCTGGACAACCCGCACACGAACACGCTCATCATCGAGGACGCGCAGCGTTTGGGCCTGGCGCAGATGTACCAGCTCAAGGGGCGCGTCGGCCGTTCGAGCGCACAGGCGTACGCGTACTTCATGTTCCCGGACAACGTGAGCCTGACCGAAGAGGCCACCGCGCGCCTGGAGGCCATCAACGAGCACCGCGACCTGGGCAGCGGCATGCGCATTGCCATGCGCGACCTGGAGATTCGCGGCGCGGGCAGCCTGCTCGGCGCCGAGCAGAGCGGCAACATGAGCCAGGTGGGCTTCGATTTGTTCGCGCAGATGCTGGCCCAGGCCGTGACCGATGCGCGCGAGGGCGTCACCACCGGCGACGGCCTGCCGCCGGCGCTCTCGGACATCACGGTGAACCTGCCCGAGCACGCCTACATCCCCGAGGAGTACGTGTCCGACGCCGACGAGCGCGTGCTCGTCTACCGCAAGGTGGCATCCGCCGCCACGGTGGAGGCGGTGGAGGAGGTCTACGCCGAGCTCAAGGGTCGCCGTCCCGAGATGCCTCAGGCTACGGAGAGCTTCTTCACGAAGGCGCGCATCAAGGCGTTCGCCAACGAGCATGGCATCGAAACCGTCACGGTGGCCGCCGGCAAAGTGGGCATCGAGCCCATCGCGCAGCCGCCTGCCGACACCATGAAGCAGATGAGGCGCGCGGGCGGGCGCTACATTGCCGCTTCGAAGAAACTGCACCTGCCGCTCAAGTACTTCAAGCTCGGCGCGGAGGACAGCCTGACCGAGGCCGTCTGGAAGCTGCTGCAGGATTTGTCGAACAAGGAGGACGCATGATTATCGTCGACGAACCGTTCGTGGCGCCGGAGTTCGCGGACTATCTGGAGGAGACGCAGCACCCGGTGCTCGCGAACGCCATGGCACGCCGCCTGGTCGCGGAAGGGCGCCGGATCAACGTGGTGGACGACGAAGCGTGCGCCCGCGCCGTGGAAGCAGGGGAGCGGCTCTACACCGCCTCCGAGAACGCGCTGTCCTGGGTGTCCGCGCACGTGGAGCGCGCGTCCATGCGCCGCGCGATCTCGGTGTTCAAGGACAAGGCGCTCATGCGCGAGCTCTTGGCGCCGCTGTGCCCGGGCGTGTTCTACCAGCGCGTGGCGGCCGACGGGCTGCGCGCGCTTGACTTCAACGCGCTGCCGAAGCCGCTCGTGGTGAAGCCTTCGGTAGGCTTCTGCAGTGTGGGCGTGCACGTGGTGGAGGATCGTGCGGGATGGGACGCGGCGCTCGACGCTATCGAGCGCGACGCGTCCACTTGGAACGAGTGGTACCCGGAGAGCGTCATCGGCGACGCGGAGTTCGTGGTGGAGTCCTACGTGGGCGGCCAGGAGTTCGCTATCGACGCGTTCTACGACGAGGAGGGCCGCGCGCACGTGCTCAACGTGCTGCAGCACGATTTCGCCGGCCCGGACGACACGAGCGATCGTCTGTACTACACGGGCGCGTCCATCGTGCGCGCGTGGGCGCCGCGTTTCGAGGAGTGGCTTTCGCGCGTGAACGAGCTGGTGGGCGCCCGCGCGTTCCCGGTGCACGTGGAGGTGCGCGTGGAGGGCGCGACCGGCGCGGAGGACGCGGGCGCTGTGCGCGCGGGGCAGATTGCCGCCGACGGGGGCGCGGGCGCTGCGGCTGGCGCGGACGCGGCTAGCCTGGGTGCTGCGTGCGCGGAGCCTCGCATCACGCCGATCGAGTTCAACCCGCTGCGCTTCGCCGGCCTGTGCGGCACGGAGCTCGCGTACTTCGCGTACGGATTCCACACCTACGATTACTACCTGCGCGACGTGACGCCCGACTGGGATGCGCTGTTGGCCGGCAAAGAGGGCAAACTCTACTGCATGGGGCTGCTCGCCGCGCCCGCGGACACGCCGGAGGGCGTTCGCTTTGACGCCGCGCGCTTCACGGAGCCGCTCGCGCGCGTGCTGCAATGCTACGAGTTCGATCCGCACGCGGTGGGCTCGTACGCGTTCGTGTTCTGCGAGACCGACGAGGAGGGCGCGCAGGGTGCCGCCGACCGCGAACGGCTGCT
>DVLD01000141.1 GCA_018715725.1 Candidatus Aveggerthella excrementigallinarum | reverse complement strand
TCGTGCGCGCCTCTTCGCGCGTGCAGCGTGGCCACCACTTCGCGGTGGTCGACGAGGTCGACTCCATCCTGATCGATGAAGCGCGCACGCCGCTCATCATCTCCGGCGCGGGCACGCAGGCGGCCGACACGTACAAGCGCTTCGCGCGCGTCATGCCGGGCTTGAAGCTCGACGAGGACTTCAACATGGACGAGGCCAAGCGCACCATCAACGCGACGGAGAGCGGCCTTGAGAAGATCGAGGCGCTCCTTGGCATCGACGACCTGTACGCCGACCCCGCGCTGCCGAACCACCTGCAGCAGGCGCTGAAGGCGCAGTTCCTCTTCCATCGCGACAAGGACTACGTGGTCATCGACGGGGAAGTGAAGATCGTCGACGAGTTCACCGGCCGCATCATGGAAGGCCGCCGCTACTCCGAAGGCCTGCACCAGGCGCTCGAGGCGAAGGAAGGCGTGCTCGTGCGCGAGGAGAACCAGACGCTCGCCACCATCACGCTGCAGAACTACTTCCGCCTCTACGAGAAGCTTTCCGGCATGACCGGCACGGCCATGACCGAGGACGAGGAGTTCCGCAAGATCTACAAGCTGCCGGTCCAGGCCATCCCGCCGAACAAGCCGGTCATCCGCAAGGACGAGAACGACCTTATCTACCGCACCATCGAGTCGAAGTACAACGCCGTCGCCGACGACGTGGCGGAGCGTCACGCCGCGGGCCAGCCGTGCCTGATCGGCACCACTTCCATCGAGAGCTCCGAGCGCATGAGCCGCCTGCTCGACAAGCGCGGCATCAAGCACGAGACCCTGAACGCGAAGAACCACGAGCGCGAGGCGCACATCGTGGCGCAGGCGGGCCGCGTGGGCGCCGTGACCATCGCCACGAACATGGCCGGCCGCGGCACCGACATCCTGCTCGGCGGCAATCCTGAGGTCATGGCGGAGGACCTGCTGCGCACGCGCGGCTTCGACCCGAGCCTGCAGGAAGGCCAGGAGCCGGAGGAGGGGCACGACCCTGCGCCGTCGAAGGCCGACCGCGAGCGCGCCCTTGCCGAGGCGAAGGCCGTCACCGAGCGGGAGAACGAGCTCGTCAAGGAAGCCGGCGGCCTGTGCGTCATCGGCACCGAGCGCCACGAGAGCCGTCGTATCGACAACCAGCTGCGCGGCCGCTCCGGCCGTCAGGGCGACCCGGGCGTGACGCAGTTCTACCTCTCGCTCGAAGACGACCTTATGCGCCTGTTCGGCGGCTCCCGCATGGACTCCATCAGCCGCATGATGCAAAAGACCGACATGCCCGATGACATGCCCATCCAGGCCGGCATGGTCTCGAAGGCCATCGAGAGCGCGCAGCGCCAGGTGGAGGCCATGCACTTCAACGCCAGAAAGAACGTTCTCGAGTACGACGACGTCATGAACCTGCAGCGCACGGCCATCTACGAGGAGCGCAACGCCATCCTCGACGGCAAGGACATGTCCGAGCGCGTGCCCGCCATCATCGCCGACGCGGTCGACGAGGTCGTGGGGGAGAACTGCCCCGCGAAGCTGCCGAGCGACGACTGGGACACCGAGGCGGTGGACGCCTGGATGGCGCAGATGACCGGCACCGATGGCTTCGCGTGCAGCGAGGTCGACCACCGCGACGACCCCGACGCCTTGGCGGGCGCCGCGTGCGAGTACCTGCAGAACATCTACGACACGAAAGCGGAGATGCTCGGCGCCGCGGTCATGAAGAACCTCGAGTCCCAGGTCATGCTCCGCATCATCGACACGCGCTGGATGGCCCATCTGCAGGAGATGGACTACCTCAAGGCGGGCATCGGCCTGCGCGCTTTCGGCCAGCGCGATCCGCTCGTCGAGTACAAGAACGAGGCGCACAAGGCCTTCGGCATCATGACCGAGGGCATGTACGAGGACTTCCTGCGCACGATCCTGCGCCTGCAGCTTGCCGCCGCGCCCGCGCCGGTGGAACAGAAAAACCCGCTTGAGGGCAAGGTCAGCTACTCCAGCCCCGAGGCGGCGCTCACGGAGTCGAGCACGCCCGCGCGACGCGTCTCGCAGGCGCAGGCCCAGGCTTCCGGCATGCCTCCCGAGGCGCCGAAGCCTGCGGCGACGGGGAAGGCCCAGCCGTACGTGAAGGACAAGGAGGACCCCTTCGCGAACGTGGGCCGCAACGACCCGTGCCCGTGCGGCAGCGGCCTCAAGTTCAAGAAGTGCCACGGCCGCGATCGATAGGACGCCCCAGGCCGCCGGAGTCGCTCCGGCGGCCTTCCTTTTAGGCGGCCGGGTGCGAAGGGTGCGAAGGAGGGCTGCCCGGAGCGATGGCTGCCCGGAATGATGGCCGCCCGGAGCGATGGCTGCCCAAGGGCGGGATCAAGGCGCCGCGGCCGGTCGGGCACGCGCACGCCGCGCAAACCAAAAAGGCCATCGGAATGCCCGATGGCCTTGCGTGTATCTGGCGCGCCCAGCAGGACTCGAACCTGCAACCGTCGGATTAGAAGTCCGATGCTCTATCCGTTGAGCCATGGGCGCATGATGAGACGCGCGTCCGCTGCAACCGGTGGTGCACGCGCGCACGCAAGGATTCTACCGGGAGACGAACGGTCTGGCAACGACGACGCGCGGGCGCCGCGTTCGACCGGGGCAGGGCGCGGGCGGGCGTGGCGCCCGCGAGCGTGCGAAAGCCCCGCGAGCGCGGGGCTTTCGTGCCAGGGGAAGCCGGCTGTGCATCCAGGCCGCGGTAGGTCGAT
>DVLD01000011.1 GCA_018715725.1 Candidatus Aveggerthella excrementigallinarum | reverse complement strand
CTCATTGACCTGGGCGGCATCCAGCGCGTGTGGCGCATCCTGACCGGGCCGAACCCGGTGTCGCCCTTGTTCTGGGACATTTGCGTCATCACGTGCTATCTGGCGATCAACATCGTCTACCTGGTCATGATGACGAAGCATGGCGCCAACAGCGCCGCGGTCTCCCGCGTGTCCCGCTTCGCGCTGCCGGTGGCCATCCTGGTGCACTCCGTGACCGCATGGATCTTTGGCCTGGAGATTGCGAAGGAAGGCTGGTACTCGGCCATCATGACGCCCATCTTCGTGGCGTCCGCCATGGACTCGGGCCTGGCGTTGCTTCTGGTGGTGCTGGCCGGCCTGCGCAAGGCGGGCGTGCTGCAGGTCGAGCAGAGGCTGTACGCGAACTTGGCGGGCTTGCTGGCCACGTGCATTGCCGTCGACGCGTTCTTCATCGGCTGCGAGGTGCTGACCATGGCGTATCCGGGCGCTGCCGGCGCGGAGACGCTCTCGCTCATGGCCTTCGGCCCCACGGCGCCGTTCTTCTGGCTCGAGGTGGTGGCTGGCCTGGTGGTGCCGTTCTGCATCCTGGTCTTCGCCAAGAACCGCCAGAGGACGGGCTTGGTCCTGCTGGCGAGCGCGCTCGTGATTCTGGGCGTGTTCTGCAAGCGCTGCTGGCTGCTCCTCACCTCCTTCATCGTGCCGAACGTGCAGGGCGCCAACGGCATCACGCTCGGCACGCGCGAGGCGCAGCAGGGCGGCCTGGACATGTGGGCGCTCGGTGGATCGTACGCTCCCGCGTGGACCGAGGTGGTCATCGTCCTTGGCGTGGTGGCGCTGGGCGCGCTGGCGTTCGTCCTGCTGTCGCGCAAGCTGCTGGCCGGCAAGCTGGCGAGCAAGTAGTCCTGCGCGCCCGCCCGCGGCTTGGAACGACGCCGCGGGCGGGCGTTTCTTGCAAGGATGTCGAGGAGGTATCCAGCCATGCCCAACCGTATGAGCGCTCGCGAGCTCACGGAGCTGTCCCAGGCGTTCGCCTACTCGGGGAACACGCTGCTCGCGCCTCTTTCCCGCACGTCCGACGTCGGCCTGGACCCAGCGTTCTGGGAGGCTTTCCCGACCTTCGGTGACGCGGCGGTCGAACGCGCGTGCGATTCGTGCGCGCACGTGTGTCGCGTCCTGGCGGACGGCGCCGACGCCCTCCAGCGTGCGGACGTGGAGTACGCGCATCTATTCGTCGGCCCGCCGAAGCCGGTCGTGCCGCCGTGGGAGACCGCGTATCGCACGGATGGCGGCGTCGGGTTCGGGCAGGCCGCGGTGGACGTGCGCCGAACGTTGGCGCGTTTGGGTCTGGCCGTGCGCAACGAGAACAACCAGTATGCGGACCATATGGGCTTGGAGCTCTTGTGCCTCTCCGAGCTTTGTGCCCGCACCGCCGCGGGCGACGAGCGCACGGCCGCTCTGCTGGAGCCGTTCGTGCGCGAGCATCCTGCCGGCTGGGCGGGGGAGTTCGCTCGGCGGGTTCGCGACGAGCGACCGGACGGCTACTATGCTGGCGTGACCGCGGTCGTGGAAGCGCTGCTCGGGGTGGTGCTCGCGCGCTCGGCGTAGACCGTGATGCGCGACGACTTAGTCTACGCCGCTCGTATGACCAGAGTGCGTTTCCTCATGCCCGTCTCACGCGCGCTCTTTTCGTTCGCGCGGTCCATTCTGTTTCCCTGCATGAACGCGAACACTTGTTTCATGCGTGCTCGAGCTCGTCTATAATGAACGCTTGAACGGACGAGGATTCTGGCGAAAGCCCGGCAACGTTGGAGCTGCGAGCGGTGGGAGGTGGCGCGCATGGCGGACGGTCGCGAGCATGCGCGCACGAGCGCCCAAGAGCTGGTCGAGCGCTTGCTGGCGGAGCAACGGGCGAAAGCCGCCCGCCGCGCGCGCAAGCGCAGCGACGATGCGGAGTACACAGCTGCGCAGGATTGCGAAATCGTGCCCGTTCACGCGGGTGAGCCTTGCTACAAGGATGAGCCCCTCTATGGGGACGATTTCGTCTACGGGGGCGAACCCTTCTATTGGGACGAACCCGTCCACGAGGACGAGCTTATCTATCGGGACGAGCCTGTCGATGGAGACGAGCCTATCCGCAAGGACGATTCGACTTGCAAGGACGATTCGATTTACAAGGACAATCCGGTCTGCAAGGACGAGCCTATCCACAAGGACGATTCAATCTGCGAGGACGATCCAGTTTACAAGGACGATTCGGTCTGCAAGGTCGATCAAGTCTACAAGGACGAGCCTCTCATCAAGACTGGCGCGCAGTTCGTGGGCGAGAGGCGGCAGCGTGAAGAGCGCGCGGCCCGGTCGAAAGCTGCGTACGTGAACGAGGCGTCCTCGGAGGAGGACGCCTCGTGGCGCGAGCTCATGGCGTACGGCACGGTTCGTCGTGCGAAAGGGACAAGCTCCAAAGGGGCAAACTCCAAAGGGGGCTCTTTTGGCGCGCCGGCGGCGTCCGGGGGTCAAGAGGCGTCGAGTGGGCCTTCCGTCACGCAAAACGGCCCTCAAATGGCACAAAATCACCGATATTGGCCCAACGAGGTCCCGAAAAGCGAGGATAGCCCGCATTCATTCCTTCAAGACGGGCATTCATTCGCTGGGCGCTTCGATTCTCGTTCGAAGCGGGTCAACATCGACGATTTTGTGCCAAAACCAGACGCCGCGCCAGGCCATGCGGACATTGCGTCGCGCTACGAGGGAAATGCTCCGCGTCATACCGGCGGCGCGACTCGCGCTGCAAACGTGCCCGAATGGCGTCGTCCGGCGCGCGAGGCCTCATGGGCGGATTTCACGCTCGATGACGAATCGGGCGGGTGCTTCGGCGTGGGTGCGGGCGCAAGGTCGGTCGGGCCGGCAGAGCCGGTCGTGCTCCCGCCGCTCCTCCAAGAGCTTCGCGCGCTTGAGCGTGAGGACGCTGCATTCCTCAAGTCGCGCGACTGGCTGTTCGTCTGCCAAGCGAAGCTCGCGGCGGACTATGAGGACGACTTCGAGTACGAGGGCATGTTCCAACATTATTTCCCCACGTACCAAGCCATGGACGACCGCCAGCTGCGCGGGTATTTCGCTTGGCGCACGAAGGCGCGCCAGGGGCAGCTGGAGCGCACGTCGCTCTCGTTCGCGTTCGTGCGCCTCTACGAGCTGCTGAATGGCGTGGGCGCCGCGACGCCCGAGGAGGGGTTCGAATCGCTGCGCGATTTCGTGGTGGCGTATCGTGCGCTGGATTCCCGCATCGAACGCTATGCGCATACGTGGCTGCATGACTACGTGGTGTATCACGGGCTTGATCGCAGCCTGCTGGACGCTCTTGACGGTTCGGCCCATCCGTCCGCGGGCAGTGCGCGCTCAGTGGACGAGGCGCTTGCCGTGTTGGTGGCGTCGGATGCGGCGGAGCGGCCGGAGCGCCAAGCGCTTGGTGGTGACAGGGCGCTCGCCGACGACGCCTCCGACGAGCGGTTGTTCGCGGCGCTGTGCGCGCTGTCTTCTTACCATCTGGACGCGGCGCGCTTCTACCGCGACGAGCCTGAGCTCACGCGCCGCGCGGCGTGCGAGGTATGGCGCGCGCTTGGCGCGTACTATCGCAAGCACCGTAAGCGGACGCTCTTCGAAAGCCTGTTCGGTCGACGGTTCGAAATGCCGTACCCCCTGTTCCGATCCGCCGTGTTCTACGGCGAGACGCGCCACGCGGACGCGGCGTATATCGTCAACCCGGTGCGCCGGTTCTCATGCCGCAACGGCCGTTGGACGGAAGACGCGTACCATGAGGCGAAGAGCTGCAACAAGGATTTGGGGCGCGTCATGAAAGCGCTCGACCGCGCGCTGCGCCAAGCGTGCGGGAGCAAACATCAGCTCAAAGCGGAGCGCGTGCCGAAGTACGTGCAGGATATCGTCGATGGCGTGGTGAAGCGTCTGCTCGATGACCGATGCCAGGCAGAGGAGCGGGCGCGCGCCGTTCGAGTGGAGATCGACTTCTCGAAGCTTCAGGGCATCCGCGCCGCCGCGGCGACCACGCGTGAGTCGCTGCTCATCGACGAGGAGCGTTCGGACGCGTCGGGGGACGGCAGCCCGGCTGCTGGGGCGCGTGCGACAGGATGCACGGCTGCGACGTGCGCCGCGTCTGCGACGGGTGCGACGGGTGCGGCGGGTGCAGAAGGGAGCGCGGTCTTGGTAAAAGGAGCAGGCGCCGCAAGCAGCGCGGGCATGCCGCACGAGCCGAGCGCACCGAGTACGGCGTGCGCACTGCACGAGGTGCGCACGCCGGATGAAGCAGGCGCGCCGCGCGAGGCGTGCGCACCGCGCGAAATGGGCGCGCCGGACAAGACAGACGTGCCGCACGAGACGTGCGCATCAGGCGAGGTGCATGCGCCGCGCGAGACGTGCGCACCGCGCGAAGCGCACGTGCCGCGCGAAACGCAGGCGAAGACCTCCGCCGCTCCCAACGCGGCCGGGCTCTCGGAGGACGAGATCGCGTACTTGCGCTGCTTGGTGGAGGACGCTCCGGCCACCAAGCGCGCTGCCGTGCTCCAGCGCGCCGGCGTCATGGAGTCGCTCATGGTGGATGCCGTGAACGAGAAGCTGTACGACATGCTGGGGGATATCGCCGTCGAGGACGTGGGCGAAGGACCGACGATCATCGAGGACTATGCCGAGGACGTGAAAGGAATCGCAGGGCTATGACGGATAACGTGAAGGTGCCGCGCCGTGTGGCGACGGTCATCATGAACTCGCTCAAAGGCGGCGTCGTGCCGCGCATCGGGCTGCCCTACATCACCGTCGGGCGCGAGCGCGAAATCCAGGCGCTCCTGCATGACCTTGACCTCATTGCCGAGGGCGGTGCGTCGTTCCGCTTCCTGGTGGGCCGCTATGGCGCAGGCAAAAGCTTCCTGCTCCAGACCATCCGCACGCATGCCATGGGCAACGGGTTCGTGGTGTGCGACGCCGACCTCTCTCCCGAGCGTCGTCTGCAGGGGCGCCAGGGGCAGGGGCTGGCCACGTACCGCGAGCTCATGCGCAACCTCTCCACGAAGACGAAGCCGGAAGGCGGCGCGCTCACGCTCGTGCTCGATCGCTGGATCAGCACGGTGCGCACCGAGGTGGCGGCAGAGGGCGGCCTGCTCGAGGATGACCCTGCGTTCGACCAGCAGGTCGAGCAGCGCATTTTCGCTGTCGTTCGCTCGCTCGAGGAACTGGTGCACGGCTACGACTTCGCGCGCGTGCTGGCGTTGTACTACCGCGCTCACGTGGCGGGGGACGACGAGCTCAAATCCTGCGTGGTTCGCTGGTTCCGTGGCGAGTACCGCACGAAGACCGAGGCGAAGGCCGACCTGGGCGTAGGCGTCATCGTGACCGACGACGACTGGTACGACTACCTGAAGGTGTTCGCCCTGTTCCTGAAAGGCGCGGGCTACCGGGGCCTGCTCGTGCTCATCGACGAGCTGGTGAACCTGAGCAAAATCCCGAACGCCGTCACGCGCCAGTACAACTACGAGAAGATTTTGGCTATGTACAACGACACGCTGCAGGGCAAAGCGCGCTACGTGGGCGTCATCATGGGCGGCACGCCGCAAGCCATCGAGGACCGTCGGCGCGGCGTCTACAGCTACGAGGCGCTGCGCTCGCGCCTGACGCAGGGGAGGTTCGCGCAGGAGGGCTTGGTGGACATGCTGGCGCCGGTCATCCGGCTCGAGCCGCTCACCTACGAAGAGCTGCTCGTGCTGGCGGAGAAGCTGGCGGATATCCATGCGGGGCTGTTCGGCTATGAGCGTACGCTGACCGAGGAGGACTTGGCCGCGTTCTTGCAGATTGAGTTCGGGCGCGTGGGAGCGGATTCGCACCTCACGCCGCGCGAGGTCATCCGCGATTTCATCGAGCTTTTGGACATCTTGTGCCAGAACCCGGGCACGTCGGTGGAGTCGCTGCTGGGATCGGAGGGTTTCGCCTTCGCCCAACCGCCCGAGCCGGGACAGCGCCAGGCTGTCGTGGCGCCCGACGCGTTCTGGGGCGAAGGCGGGGC
>DVLD01000140.1 GCA_018715725.1 Candidatus Aveggerthella excrementigallinarum | reverse complement strand
TGCAAGGCATGGCGGAGCGAACGAGCCTGCTCAACGGCGCGTTCGCGGCGGAAGATCGTCCGGGGGGCGGCACGGTGGTGCGCGCCGACATCCCGGTGGAAGGCAGGGAGCCATGAACGAGCCCCTTATTGGCGGGACGAATCTCTACGACGACGAGTTCCGTGCCGTGCAGCAGCGTCTGCGCGAGCAGAGTGCCGCGGCGGCGCGCGCGGCCGACGAGGCCGCGTCGACGCGCCCGGAGGTGCGCGTGCTCGTGGCTGACGACCAAGATCTGGTGCGCAGCGGTTTTCGGCTGGTGCTTTCTTCCTACGACCACGTGAAAGTGGTGGGGGAGGCCAGCGACGGGCGCGATGCCGTGGCGAAGGCGCGCGAGCTGCTGCCCGACGTGGTGCTCATGGACGTCCGCATGCCCGTGGAGAACGGCATCGACGCCACCGCCGACATCACGGCCGACCCGGCGCTCGCCAACGTGCGCGTGCTCATCCTCACCACCTTCGATATTGACGAGTACGTCTACGACGCGCTTTCGGCTGGCGCGAGCGGCTTCATGCTGAAGGACGCCGAGCCCGACGACATCGTGGACGCCATCGACGCGGTGGCGCGCGGCGACGCGCTCATCCAGCCGTCCATCACGCGACGGCTTATCGAGACGTTCGTGAACTCGCGCCCGCGCCGCGCCCGTGCGAGCGCGTCCCTCTCGGTGCTGACGGAGCGCGAGCGGGAAATCCTCGGCCTGGTGGCGCGCGGCCTCACGAACGACGACATCGCCGAACGGCTCGTCATCTCGCCGGCCACCGTGAAAACGCACGTGGCTCGCGTCATGTCGAAGCTCGGTGCCCACGACCGAGCGCAGCTCGTGGTGCTGGCGTACGAGAACGGCCTCGTGACTCCCGGTCGCGCGAACGCGTAAGGCGCGCCTATCCGCGGCAGGATGGCTTGGGCGCTCAGGCTCGCCTTCGACCCAAACCGCCCCGTCGCAGATAGGCGCGCCGCTCGCCTACCGCTCGAGCTCTTCGCGCAGGAAGCGGCCGGTGACGCTCGCTTCGCAGGCGGCCACCTCTTCGGGGGTGCCGCAGCACACGATGCGCCCGCCGTCCTCGCCCCCGCCCGGGCCCAGGTCGATCACGTAGTCGGCGTTTGCGATCATGTCGAGGTCGTGCTCAATGACCACCACGGTGGCACCGTTGTCCACCAAGCGCTGCAGCACGCCGAGCAGCACCTCCACGTCGAGCGGGTGGAGGCCGATCGTGGGCTCGTCGAACACGAAGAGCGCGTCGGCCTGGTCGCGCGTGAGCTCGCTGGCCAGCTTCAGGCGCTGCGCCTCGCCGCCGGAGAGCGCCGGCGTCGCCTCGCCAAGCGTGAGATAGCCCAAGCCCAGGTCGTGCAGGGTCTGCAGCTTCGCCGTGACGGCGCGCATTCCCTCGATGCGCTCAAGCGCCTCGTCCACGGTGAGCGCGAGCAGCTCGGGCAGCGGCAGCGCGTCAAGGTCCTGACGTGCGTGCGGGTGGCTCGCAGTGGGGGTCGCCGGAGCGCCGGGCATTCCGGTCACGCGCATGCCCGCATCGCGGCATCCTCCCCAGTCGTCGGAGGAGGCCGCCGCGCCCGCGTTCATGCCCACCCCCGCGTCCGCCGGCATCTCGCGCACGGGCAGCGCCACGGCGAGCGCATCGGCGCCGTAGCGCGAGCCGCCGCAAGCGGGGCAGGGCACGTCCACGTCGGGCAGGAACTGTATGTCGAGCGAGATTTGACCCGTGCCGTCGCACGTGGCGCAGCGCAACGAGCCGGTGTTGTACGAGAAAGCGCCCGCCTTGAGGCCGCGCGCCTTCGCCTCCGGTAGCTTGGCGTAGGCGCGGCGCAGGTCGTCAAGCACGCCGGAGTACGTGGCCACGGTGGAGCGCACGTTCGCGCCGATGGGCGTAGCGTCGATGAGGTTCGCGCGACGTATGCCCGGCGCGTCAACGAAGGTCACGTGCGCAGGCAGGGGCTCGCCGCCGCCTGCGGCTTTAAGGGCGGGCACCAGGCTTTCCAGCACGAGCGTGGTCTTGCCGGAGCCAGACACGCCGGTCACGGCCGTGAGCCGCCCGCGCGGGATTTCCACCGAAAGCGCCTTCACGGTGTGGATGGGCCGCGTCTCCAGGCGCACGGCGCCGTTCGCGAACACATCGTCCGAGGCCACGTGCCCGCGCGTTCGGACGGTGCGCTCGCCGGAGAGGAATCCGCTGATGCGCGAGCCCGTCGTGCGCGCCACGCCTGCCACGCTACCCTGCGCGATGATGCGCCCGCCATCAGCGCCCGAGCCAGGCCCCATCTCGATGATATGGTCGGCATGGCGCAGCACGCGTACGTCATGGTCCACCACGACGACGGAGTTGCCGTCGGCCAGCAGGTCGTCCATGACGCCGAGCAGGCCTTCCACGTTGGAGGGGTGCAGGCCGATGGACGGCTCGTCCAGCACGTAGAGCACGCCGGTCGTGCGGTTGCGCACGGCGCGCGCCAGCTGCACGCGCTGCCGCTCGCCGGTGGAGAGGGTGGAGCTGGCGCGGTCGAGGGACAGGTAGCCCAGACCCAGCTGTTGCAGGCGCGCGATAGGCTCGGCCATCTCGCTCACGATGGCCTGCGCCATGGCGCGCAGGTCGGCAGGGGCCTTCTCCGGCACGGTGGGCGCCCATGCCGCGAGCTCGTCAAGCGTCATCTCCGTTGCCTGGGCGAGCGTCATGCCGTCAAGGACGGTCGAGCGCGCACGGGCCGAAAGGCGCGAGCCGCCGCAGTCGGGGCACGCTTGCTCGGAGAGGAATTTCGCCACGCGCGCGATGCCCTTCTCGTCCTTCGCCTTCGAAAGCGAGTTCTCTACGGTGTAGACAGCGTTGAAGTAGGTGAAATCCAGCTCGGCCACCTGGCCGGTCTTGGGCGACTGGTAGATGATATGGTGCTTCTCGGCCGGGCCATGGAAAACGATCTCGCGCTCTTCGGGGGTGAGCTCGCAGAACGGCACGTCGATGCGCACGCCCATCTCCTGGGCCACCTGCGGCATGAGCGACCACATGAGCTGGCGCCATGACGCCACCGCGCCCTCTTCGATGGTGAGCGACTCGTCGGGCACGAGGGTGGACTCGTCCACGCGGCGCACGATGCCAGTGCCGCCGCACGTCTCGCACGCGCCGGCGCTGTTGAACGCGAAGTCCTCGGCGCCGGGGCCGAGGAACTCCGCGCCGCAAACAGGGCAGACGAGGGGCAGACCGAGCGCCACGTTGGGCGAGGGCGGGCAAGCGTGGCCGTTGGGGCAGGCGTGGCTGCCCAGGCGCGAAAACAGCAAGCGGAGGTAGTTCAGCAGCTCTGTGGAGGTGCCGAACGTGGAGTGCACGCCGGGGATGCCGGGTCGCTGCCGCAGCGCCAGGGCGGCGGGCACGTGCAGCACCTCGTCCACCGTGGCGCGCGATGCCTGCGAAATGCGCCGGCGCGTGTACGTGGACAGAGCGTCCAGGTAGCGCCGCGACCCTTCGGCGTAGAGCACGCCGAGCGCGAGCGAGCTTTTGCCCGAGCCCGAGACGCCCGCCACGCCCACGAGCTGCCCTAGGGGCACGCGCACGTCCACGTTCTTCAGGTTGTGCACGCGCGCCCCGCGCACGTCGATGGCATCGGGCTGCTCAATGCCGCGTGCTTTCACTGCGGCAGACCGTCCGGCTTCGCGCTTCGCCACCATGTTAGCTCCTTTCGCTCGTCCCGCCATCAGCCCAGCATACCCCAACAGCCACCTCGCCCGCGGTCTGCCCAGTATGCCCCTGTAACCCCAGTATGCCCCAGTAACTATCCTGCCCGCGGTCCGCCTTGCATACTCCCGCAGCCATCTTGCCGCGGCCTGCCCAGCAGACCCTCGCAACCAGCCCGCCCGCGTTCTGTCCAGCATGTCCCAGCAACCAGCCATCCTGCCCGCCGCCAGACCTGCATGCCCCCGCAGCCAGTCTGCCTGCCGTCCGCTCGGCAGACCTCAGCAGCCATCCCGTCTGCCATCGGTCTAGCATGCTCCAGCGGCCATCTTGCCCGCGGTCTGCCCGTCATGCCCCAGCAGCCACCCTGCGGCTCTTCCGTTTCGCCCATTTCGCCCGCGGGCGCAGCGGGCGCTTAAATCACGGAGACGCGAAGAACAGGAGCACGGGCTTCGTCCGCGACCGCAGCGGGCGCCCCGAATGCGCCACCGCCGCGTACAACCCGGACACAGCTCTTCCCGCGAGCGCAGCGGACGGTTCTCAACAGGAACGTAACGCCGCGGTATTTTTCGCAATCAGGCTTGCATCGGAAAGTGGAGGTGTTAGTATGAGCAGCGTTGGTTAGCACTCAGGTTTGGTGAGTGCTAGCACTCCCGGAGACGGGGCTGACAACACCGAACATCGCGCAATGAGCGAACAAGGACCTGACTGAAAGGAAGGTATCGCACATGAACCTCAAGCCGGTTGGCGATCGCGTCATCATCAAGCAGGACGAAGCTGGCGAGACCACGTCCTCGGGCCTCTACATCGCGACCGAGTCCAAGGAGAAGCCGCAGAGCGGCACCGTCCTGGCCGTGGGCGAGGGCAAGCTCGACAAGGACGGCAACATGGTCCCGATGCCGGTCAAGGAAGGCGACCGCGTCGTTTACGGCAAGTTCAGCGGCACCGAGATCGAGGTCGACGGCGAGACTGTGCTCATCATGCGCGCCGACGACATCTTCGCCGTCTACGCGTAAACCACGCTGCACGAACCATTTCCGCCGCACGCTGCGCGTGCGGATTCCCCGCTCAGGCGGGGCGAACGAACCACGACAGACACACTGGAGGTTTGAAACATGGCAAAGGACATCAAGTTCGAGGCCGATGCTCGCGCTGGCCTCGCTGCCGGCGTCAAGAAGCTCTCTGACGCCGTCAAGGTGACGCTTGGCCCCAAGGGCCGCTACGTTGCCCTGGAGAAGACCTACGGCGCTCCGCTCGTCACCAACGACGGCGTGACCGTGGCCAAGGACATTGAGCTCTCCGACCCGGTGGAGAACATGGGCGCCCAGCTCGTGCGCGAGGTCGCCGTCAAGACGAACGACGTCGCGGGCGACGGCACCACCACCGCTACGCTGCTGGCCGACGCCATCGTTTCCGAGGGCCTGCGCAACGTGACCGCCGGCGCTGACGCGCTGGGCATCCGTCGCGGCATCGAGAAGGCTGTCGACGCTGTGGTCGAGGCCATCAAGGCCGACGCCACCCCGGTCTCCGACAAGGACCAGATTGCCAACGTTGGCACCATTTCCGCTGGCTCCGCTGAGATTGGCGGCAAGATTGCCGAGGCCATGGACGCGGTCGGCAAGGACGGCGCCATCTCCGTCGAGGACTCCCAGACCTTCGGCCTGGACATCGACATCGTTGAGGGCATGCAGTACGACCGTGGCTACATCTCCCCGTACATGGCCACCGACATGGAGCGCATGGAGTGCGTCATGTCCGATCCGTACATCCTGCTGACCGACATGAAGATCAGCTCCATCCAGGAAATGGTCCCGCTGCTGGAGGCCATCATGAAGTCCGGCCGCCCGCTGTTCATCGTCGCTGAGGACGTCGACGGCGAGGCTCTGGCCACCATCCTGCTGAACAAGCTGCGCGGCACCCTGAACTGCTGCGCCATCAAGGCCCCGGGCTTCGGCGATCGCCGCAAGCGCATCCTCGAGGACATCGCCGCTGTCACCGGCGCGCAGGTCATCGACAAGGACTTCGGCATGACCATGGCCGACGCCAAGCTCGAGATGATGGGCCATGCCCGCACCGTCAAGGTCACGAAGGACCGCGCCCTCATCGTGGACGGCTCCGGCGACAAGAAGGCCATCGACGACCGCATCGCCCTCATCCGCGCCGAGCTCGAGCGCGTCGACTCCGACTTCGACCGCGAGAAGCTGCAGGAGCGCCTGGCGAAGCTCTCCGGCGGCGTTGCTGTCCTGAAGGTCGGCGCTGCCACCGAGGCCGAGCTCAAGGAGAAGAAGTCCCGTATCGAGGACGCCCTGCAGGCCACTCGCGCTGCCGTCGAGGAAGGCATCGTCGCTGGCGGCGGCGTTGCGCTCATCAACGCGCTGCCCGCGCTTGACGCCGTCGAGTGCGCCGACAAGGACGAAGAGGTCGGCGTGGCCATCGTCCGCAAGGCGCTCGAGGCCCCGATGCGCGAGATTGCTCGCAACGCTGGCTTCGAGGGCTCCGTCGTGATCGAGAAGGTCAAGAACATGCCGAAGGGCGAGGGCCTGAACTTCGCCAATGGCGAGCAGGGCAACATGATCGCCATGGGCGTCAACGACCCGGTCAAGGTCACCCGCACCGCTCTGCAGTCCGCTTCCTCCGTTGCGAACCTGATCCTCATCACCGAGGCCACGGTCAACGAGATTCCGAAGGACAAGGCCGAGCGCGAGGCTGCCATGGCCGCTGCTGCCGCTGCCCAGGGTGGCGGAATGATGTAATGACGGCGCGCCGGCTTTCCAGTCGGCGCACTGCGCTGGCGCCGCAAAGCGCCGCTGCACCGAGCCACGGTGCGATTCCCGAAGGCCGGCGGACGGAAGTCCTGCCGGCCTTCGTGCTTTCGCGTTTCCGGAGCGACAGCAAGGCGCTGGAAGCGCAGTTCGACACGCGACCAAGGAGGAAACATGGCGAAGCTCGAAGCTGGCATGACGCGCGAAGAAGCGTTCGCGTTGCTGAGCGAGCACAACAAAGAGGCCTTCCACATCGAGCATGGCGAGACCGTCGAAGGGACCATGCGATACTTCGCGCGAGAATTCGATCCCGAGAACGAGGAGTTTTGGGGCATCGTGGGCCTGCTGCACGACGTGGACTGGGAGGAGTTCCCCGCCATGGAGGACCACACGGTAAAGGGCGCCGAGATGATTCGCGCGGCGGGCGGCACCGAAGAGCTCGTCCATGCGGTTCAGTCGCACACGAGCGATTTCAACCCCGCTTGCCCGGAACCGGAGCTTTTCATGGAGAAGGTCTTGTTCGCTGTGGACGAGCTCACGGGGCTGATTGGCGCGGCGGTGCTCATGCGCCCCTCGAAATCGGTCATGGACTTCGAGGTAAAATCGCTGAAGAAGAAGTTCAAGGACAAGCGCTTCGCCGCTGGTTGCTCGCGCGATGTCATCCGTCGGGGTGCGGAGCTGTGCGGCTGGGAGCTCGACGAGCTATTCCAGCGCACCATCGATGCCATGCGCTCATTCGCGCCCGACGCTGCCGCACCTGCCGCTCAGTAGGCTTACGGTGCAGTAAGTCCACAGCGCCCGTGTGTCTGCTGCTCAGGAGGCTCTAAGCTCTGACCCGCCATGTCCCCGCGGACCGTCCCTCGGGGCTCGCGCTCGCCTTCCTGCCTTTTCTTCCCGACGACAGGCGGCTCGTTCGGTGTGGCTGCAGCCCACACCTGGCCGGGCGTCTTGATTGCGGCAGCCGCCATGGACGGAACCGGCATGCGGTTCTCTGTCGACGCCGATTCCGTCAGCGTGCGGCTAACGGTGTACGGTTAATCGCCCAAATGGAGAGGGCTCAGCCCGTAGCATCGGGGATGCACGGGCTGAGCCAGTGTCCGACGTTCCCGCGGGAGCGCACGGGCCGGGCCAATAGCCCAGTGTCTCTGCGGGAACGCACAGGCCAAACCGGGAGCCCAGCATTTTCGCGAGAACGCACGGGCCGGGCCAATAGTCCAGCGTTTTCTCGGGGGTGCGCCCTGAGTCGATGACTCAGAACGCTCCCTTTTGTCCAGGGGGCAAGCGAGTCCGATTCTCCAATTCGTGGCAAGTCATCGCTTCGCGGTGCTCCTGCGTTGCCGGTACTCTCGAGGGCGTTGCCTGGGCGCGCTGGGGTCATTGCAAGATTTGCAGAGTGAGCTTTGCTTGCGATGGGATTGCTGAAGGGTCGTGCCGCTGCGTCGTCTCCAGCGGTTCGCGATGCGCTTGCCGTGCCGTTGTTCGTCGGCTCGCTCATGGCGACGCACGGTGCGCGTCTGGCAGTATCCGAGGGCGAGCGCGACTGCGCTGGCGAGCGCTGCTAAAGCGATAATCGGGACGGAGCGAAGCGCCGGGTCTCCGGTCTGCGCCAGGCTTGCCGCTCGCGCTTCTTCCGCCGGCTGCTCACTGTGGTCATCGAGGGGCTTGTCGGGCGGTGTTCCTTCGGTGGAAAGGTCGCCTTCTTCCGCATCGTTCTCGAGCGGCAGCAGCGTGACCTCCACAGACGCTTCGCTGGCGTACGCGCCCGGAACGGGCAAGAGCGTGGAGCACGCTGCTCCCAACGCGGCGATCAAGACGACAGCGAAGACGGTAGCCGCCACGGCGGCGAGGGCAACCTTCAAGACGGTTGCCCAAACGGCCGCGCACGCAGTGCCGTCTGGGCACGATGGCACACGTTGCAAAACGTCCTTCCGGTGGGAGGTCTCCGCTGTGTTCGTCATAGTTGCTCTCCTTCGAATCAAGCTCCCGGTGCGATGGTGAACGTGATGTCGAGCGCCTTTTGCTTGGTGGTGGCGGCTCCGCTGAGCTCGTTGATGGCGCCAGCGCCGTTGATGGCAAGCGCGCCGGCGGTGCCCGACGACGCTCGCTCAATTGTCCATTCGCCCAATGGAGTGGCGGCAGGCACGTCAATAGCGGTATCCAAATTGATTTCAGCGCCATCTGTCGGGGCGAGGGTCATCCAGAGCGCGTTGTTGCCTGTCGCGGCAGAAAGGGCGTCCTTGTTCACGATCGAGAAGCCCTCCGCCGCCGTCGCTTTGATGCTGGCGACATGGACGTCAAAGACCGAGTTGTTCTCGATCGTGAGCTGCGGGACGACGAACGTGCCGTCGCCCTTGACTCCCACGGCGAGTGAGCTGGGCACGGTCACCGAGAGTTGCTCGTCGCTTGCCACGAGCTGGATCTCGGTGGTCCCGGTTGCTGCCAGGGCAGTTGGGGCGGCGATGCAGGAGCCCATTGCCAATGCCGCCGAAATGGCGACTCCGGCAATGCGGCGTGTCCTCGTCCAGCTCGCCATGGCTGGCTTGCCGGATGATGCCGGAGGGTTCTTCGTTGCTGCGTTCATAATCAGTCCTTTCTTCCTAGGGCTCGACGGCTAAGGTGACCTTGGCTGCCGCCGTCCCTTTCTTCTCGCGCGTTTCGATGTCGTAGCCGTCGAACGTGGCCAGTGCGCCGTAGGCGCCGGGTTCCAGGTTGGCGTCGAGCTGGATGGTTTGGATGTGGCTGCCGGGCGCTATGGCGCCGGATTCGTAGATGACCTCGCCGGTGTCCGCCAATTCCAGCGTGACCTTCTGGTCTACTTTGTTGGCGGCGATGTTCTCGATGCGCGCCTCGGCTTGACCGGTCTGGGCGGAAACCGTGATATTCGACGCGATGGAGATGTTCATCATTCCTTCAGCAATGGTTTTCTCAAGGTCCGCCTTGACCTCCTCATCGCTCTTACCTTCGTAGCTGCCCGCTGCAGCGCCATCGTCGTACCAAGTGCTTTCTGCGGTGGTGGGAGCCAGGAGCGTCCACGCGGCGACAATGGCGCCCACGAGTGCAATGGCGGCCGCCAGCAAGAGCGTCCATCGGCGCACGCGTCCTGCGCGATGTGGAGGGTCGCGCTTTCGGGCCATCCTTCTTGTGGCGGGTGCTGCCCGTGCGACGGGATAGCGCTTATACAAATCCCAGCTCCTTCCATGCTAGAGTCGCTCCTTCAACGATGCCGTGCGCGGCAGCCTGCCCAGCACCGGTTTCGATGACTGTCGTCGTGCCCGATGTGCCGTGCGGTAGACGCCAGGGCGGCACGGTGCGAACTGAAATGACGCGCTTGCGACAGTCCAGGCACGCTACGTCGATAGGCACGCGCATAAGCCAGGTGTGCACCGAGCGGCAGCGTGGGAAGACCCACGCTTCATCCGGTCCGATCGAGCGCTTGCCAATCAGCCCGCGTGCTCGTTCTGCGAACGAGGTCAGCACGGTGCCGCGCTCGAAAGCGACTGCACCGTTTTCATGGAAGATGGCGGACGGGTAGGGCATCAGAACACCTCCGTTACGTTGTTGGCGATGGATATGACGGCGGGTGAGATAGCCACGATGAACACGCCCGGCATGACAAGAAATGCCAGCGGGAAGACCATCTTGGTGGGAATCTTGTTTGCCTCGGCCTCGAGCTTCTGGAAGCGCCGCGTGCGCGCAGCCGCTGCCTGGCGTTTCAAGATGGATGCGATGGGCGCGCCCGCCTTGCTCGATACGGCCACCGACGAGGCGAACAGCGCCAGATCGTCCGATCCGCATCGGCGCGCCATGCGCTCGAGCGCCTGGTCGCGCGTGTAGCCGAACAGGCTGATTTCATCGTCGGCCAGAGAGAGCTCGTGCGCGAGCGCGTCGTGACGGCGCGCCGAGACTGCCCGCAGGGCGCGTTCGAGCGTAAGGCCTGCCTCTACGGTTACGGCGAGCATCTCGAGCGTGGCGGGGAGTGCCGCTTCGATCTCAGCCCGGCGCGCGCGGGTCCGCACCTCCAGGAACGCCCAGGGCGCGCACGCGCAAGCACCCGCCAGAGCCAAGCAGAACGCCAGGCGCACTGCCGAGTCCGCGGCGGGCATGAGCGAAGACGCCGCCGATGCCAGCACGAGACCGCAGGCTACTGCCGTCACGGACACTCCGTAGTATGCGGACGCCGGCACGGGCACGCCAGCTTGAGAAAGTCGCAGGCGTAGCCGGTCAGTCGCCGTGCGAGAGACCGGCACGAGCGTCGCAACGGCTGCCGAGCAGCGTGCGAGCACGCGCCTAGCAGCCGACCTCTCGCGCACCTGCAGACGGCGGCCTCCTGCGCGCGAGGCGCTCGCCCATCCGCCCATCGTGCGTCCAGCCTCGTCGTCGAGTGTTCCGTTGCTTCCCGTGTTTCCGGTTGCCGTCCTGGCGCGACCAAGCGTCTCGTCATCGCGCCGCCTGCGTTGCGACGACGCGAGCGCGTCTTGTGAGGGCGCGGGGAAGCGCGCTGCCAATGCCGCTCGCAGGGCCACCCATGCTGCCAGCGCCGAGAGCGCTGCCGCGAACACCGCCATGATGGTCCTCCTTCGCTTTTCTCATGAAAGATCCAGATTGTACAGCCGCCTGATGACGGCAAGCCCTGTAAGGTCCAGCACTGTCGCCAATGCCAGGATGCCGGGCCATACGCCGCTCGCCCAGAAGTCGGCCATGTACGACGGGCTGGCCAGCGAAAGCAACGCCAGCAAGACCGGCGGCAGGCACCCTACGAGCGCTGCCGACATGCGAGCCGAGGAGGTGATGGCCTCCACATGCCCGCGCATCTCTGTCTTTTTCTGGACGGTGAGCGCCAGCGAGTCTAGGACGTCTGCCAGATTGCCGCCACCGTCTTTCTGCACGGTCACGGCGCTTGCAAGCAGGTCAAGATCGGCGTCCTTTGTGCGCTTTGCCAGCGAGTCGAGCGCCTGCGGCAGTGTGCGATTCGCTGCCGCTACTTCGCGTGCGGCGCGAGAGAGCTCGCCGCCCAAAGGGTCGGCTGAGCATGACGCCACGGTGGCGAACGCAGACTCGGGCGAAGCACCGCCGCGCAGCATCTCCGCCACCAGCGGCAGCACATCAGCCAGCTGCTGCGCCCGCGCAGCGTCTGTTGCAGCTCGCGTGCGGGGCAGCAACCTGCGTGTGAGGGCTCTTTTCTTCGCGCTGGCATCCTCTCCGTTGAAATACCGCCTATCTTGCTCCTCCACTTCCAGTCGCCTGCGGCAAAGGTAGGCCAGCAATAGGCAAGCAAGCGTCGCGCCCGCCAAGCACGCGGCAATCGCAGTCATGGAGCAGCTCCTTCCTTCGCGGGCCGAGCGCCCACCTCGTGTCGATCGAAAAACCACGAGGGGTTGTAGGCCACGCCCCACGACTCAATGCGATTGCGTACGCGTTCAGGCTGGAACCCCGCGCCTGCGAACGCACCGCTCACGCGGCCGCCCGGCAATAGCGGTCCTTGCTCGAAAGCGAACAGTTCCTCGAGCGAGATGACGGGGCCCTCCATGCCGGCTATAGCGTTGACGGATAGGATTTTGCGCGTGCCGTCCAGCATGCGGCCAATGACCACCACGAGGTCCACCGCCTGCGCAATCATCTTGCGCACGGTGGCGGCGTCGTAGCCGCTCGAAGACTTAAGCAGCATGGTCTCCAGGCGAGAGAGCGCCGTCTGGGCGTCGTTGGCGTGGATGGTTGTGAGCGAGCCATCGTGGCCAGTGGTCATGGCGTTGATGATCTCGAGCGCTTCCACATCGCGCACTTCGCCCACCACGATGCGGTCGGGACGCATGCGCAGTGCGTTCTTCACCAGGTCGTGGATGGTTACCTCTCCCTTGCCTTCGATGTTGGGTGGGCGGCTTTCCAGCGACACCAAATCGTCCTGCTTGAGCTGCAGTTCAGCCGCGTCCTCTACGGTTACGATGCGCTCATACGCGGGGATGAATGCGGAGAGCACGTTGAGCAGGGTGGTCTTGCCCGAGCCGGTGCCGCCTGCCACCACGATGCTGCAGCGTCCCGATACGGCTGCTGCCAGGAACGCGAGCATGGCCGGAGAGAGCGTCTCGGCCGCCAGTAGGTCCAGCGCGCTCATGCGGTCTTTCGCGAACTTCCTGATGGTGAGCGCTGTTCCGTTGACGGCAAGCGGCGGAATCACGGCGTTCACGCGGCTGCCATCGGGCAGGCGCGCGTCCATGAGCGGGCTTGCGTCGTCGCAGCGGCGGTTCACGCGGGTGCCGATACGGTCGACGATGCGGCGCAGGTGCGCTTCGTCGTCGAAGCGCACGCTTGGTTCCGGCTCCATTCGCCCCTTGCGCTCCACGTAGATCCTCCAAGGGCCGTTCGCTGCGATTTCGGTGACGGAGTCGTCAGCCAGCAGGCTCTGCAGCGGCCCGAAACGCAGGAAGTCATCGGCTATCTCCCGGGCGAGCTCTTTTCCGTCCAGCGTCGCGAGCTCGGGGGATGCCGTTAAATAAGCGCCGAGTGCTTCGCCGATGAGCGCGGTCACGCGCGCCTCGTCCGGTGCTTCGCCCATGTCCGCCACGCGCGCGGACACTTCATCTTGCACGCGCGCCTTGAGCATTGAGACGGTCGCACGTGTTTCCGACTCGGCCCAAGCCCGTTCGCGCAGCCCGCTCATAGCACGCCTTTCCCAGATTCGGCGGTCGTTGTCAGGCCTCTGTCGTTCCTGGTGGTTGCAAGTACGGATGCTTCAGCGCTGTCGTTGCCTGCCTCCGTGATGGTCGTTTCGCCTGAGGCCTCTTCCGTTAGCGCGTCTACTGCGGAGCGCATGGACAAGCGGACGGGCGCCAATTCTTGCGCCGCCTGAATGGCAATGGCGTCTTCCGGCGAGACCTGCACCGTGACCGTTGCGTATTCCTCCAGCGTCTCTGACAGGCTCGAATCCACCGCAATCACTTTCGCGTTCTCCACGATGGCTCGTCCTTCGGAAAGCACATCCACGCGGTCTCCGTGGCGAATGAGGCCAGCCAGGCCTGTTTCGGCGTCCACGGCGACAGAAATCGCCCGGCTGCCCGCGTCCAGCGCGCCGGCCAGCGATGCTGCAGGCTCCGACGAGGCCAAAGCGCCAGCCGTGATCTGTCCGTTCGCAGGGATGGGCTCTACGGCCAGTTTGCCAACCGCTTCCTCTCGCGTGCCAATCGCGCCTTCGGCCGCCAGGGACGCGGGAACGTCCTGCAGCGTCAGCATGTTCGCCTCGATTACCGTGCCTGCCTTTATGGCCCGCACGGCCGTGCAGACGGGCGCCGTCTCGGCGTCCACCGAAGATAAGCGCGCCTGCGCGCTGGCGAACGTGGCCAGGGCGAACACCACAGCGCCGATGGCGAGCGCGCCCAGTACCGCCGTCAGGCGGGTGAGGGTTCGCACGGCCTGCGCTGCGCGTTCATGAGGCGGCGTTATGCGTTCTGCGCCTTCGGGCTTGGCGCGCGTGCGTTTCTCGTTTCGACGGGTGAGCATTACGCTTCCTTTCTCCGCTTGATTCTTGGGATGGCGGCCACCTTTCGGGTAGCAGGCGGCAGGGGCGAGCCCGAGACGTCCCGCCCGCGAATTTCTTGGCGCATCACTCCTAGGCCTCCAGGCTTGCGCCGATTTCCGCACGCAACGCGGCAGGCATACTGTCCAATGATGCCGCCGTGAACGACATGCGCTCTGGCGCCTCTCCCGCCTCGATGCGGAAGACGCCATTGCGCACGCTGTCTGGGCGCCATGTCTGGAATTCCGAGTACGGCTGCGACGATGCAGCGAACGAGGATGCCACGGGCATTTCGCTCATGCCGAACAGCCGCGCGAACGAGGTGGGCACGCGATCTTCCACCACCGTTTCGAACGCGTACAAGCGCCGCGTTGTGTCGCGCAGTCCATCCGCCGGGCCCGCTTCGTAGAACCACACGGCCACAGACCCTTCGTAGCCTTTGTCGCGCAGCGTGCTCATAATCGATCGCGCGATGAGCCCGCCTGGGTCTTCGCTATTCTTCGCGCGCACGGTAATGGCGGGCGCCATGCGCAGTTCCTGGGCGGCCTGCAGGGCGCTTTCTTGCGACGCCTTCGCTTCAATGGCCTGTACGGCATCCACGCCGAAGGCCAGGATGGCGAACAGCAGCGGCAAGAATGCGGCCGTGAGTAAAAGCACGCCTCCTCTCTCGCGCCCGCGCATCACGACACCTCGAATTTCGCGTCCGTCACGAATGTGCGGTCGAGCGGCCGCTCCACCCGCACGGGCTCGAACGTAGGCAGCGGCACGATGGGCTGTATGGTGTAGGCAGTCTGGGCGGTGGTGCGTACGGTGCGTACCGTACGCGTGGTGCGCTCCACCAGGTAAAGCTCGCGATCGTTCGGACCGTTCGTGGGTGCGGTAGCGCTTGCTTCCTGCACGAAGATGCGGGCATCAGCCACCTCCACCGCCGCATCATTCAATGGAACCCAGCTCTCAGTCACGGCAGCATGCACTACGGCATCGGCATCGGGTGCGCGAGCGTCGTCGGAGGTCACGGACCATGCTGCCGTATTGACGGCATGGTCGAAGCACGCGGTCTGAAAACCCACCCACGCCAACTGCGCCACGAGGGCAAATGTCAGCATCGCCACGGGCGCCACCAACGCCGTTTCCAGGCATAGCATGCCGCTTACCAGCGGCCCGACTCCGCCGTGACGTCGCGTAGGGCCATGCCACGGCCGGACACCGTGTACCCTTCCTTCCCGGCTAGCGCGGAGAGCGCCGCGCCCATCGGGGTGATGAACGCACGACTCACGGTCACCTCCGCATCGAATCTCTGGCAGCTCGCGAGCGAGTCGCGCGCGAGCACTGTCCCGTCCTCTTTCACTAAGTGATGACGGTACGGCTCGAGCGTCGGCGGGCTGCTGGCAACGCGGACGGTCCCGTCGCCCAGCTGCGGGTACGCGCTTTGAAGGAGTGCCTGCTCGTCGAACGTGGAACTCTCGCTTGCCGCTGCTGCGCGCGCCACATCCACCGCTGCCGTTTTCACGGCCAGAGAGTCCGTGGCCATACGCGCTGCCTCTATGCACGGACATGCCAGGGCTGTCAGCACCACCAGGGCGATGCAGCATTCGATCGCGGACTGCCCGTTGTGCGCGCTCGGCCGCTCGTGCCGCAGCGGGCGAAGGCGGAAGCGGCACGATAGGGCGCCACGTACTTGGGGTGGGGTACATGGCCGCATCACCGGATGGTCCCGATACGGTCGATGACATCGTTCCAGAAACCCTCGATTGCCGGCACGCCGACGGTGTAAACGAACAGTCCCAGAACGACTGCGATGAGCACGAAGATGACGATTTCGACGGTGTGCGTCTGTCCTCCTTTTGGCTCGCGGGGGTCGACGCATTGAAAGATGCGCATAATGGTCCTTTCTTCTCATGCCGGTGAACCGGCGGCTCCAGGGGCGTATCGCCGCCGCGGTAACGTTGTATCTGCCGTGCGAGAGCGCAGTGTTTGCGACGAGGCGAGGCGGGATGTCGGCTGCGTTCGGGCTTTTGACGGCCTAGTGTTCGTTACGGGATGGACGCGCAGAGCATGCCAGCAACGCCCATCACGGTCATGAACGGGCCGAATGGAATCGTGTCGCTCAATTGGAACGTTCCCGTCATGGCGCGCGCCGCCAAGTAAGCGGCCAGTGCCAGCGCGGCAGCCAAAAAGCCCGCCGCGGCACCGTCGATTCCCAGGGCGAACGTCAACGGGGGCAACGTTCGCACGTCCCCGCCACCGATGCCTTCTCGTCCACGGATGGCCTTTGCCACGGCGTTTGACGCGACGATCAGCGCGAATGTTCCTGCGCCGAGCGCGGCGGAGGAGGCAAGGCCTCCCCAGCCGTTCCAGCCCACGGCTGTGCGCCAGGCTATGCTGCCTATGGTGACGAGGACTGTGCATATGGCGGGTATGGTGCGACTGCGTGCGTCAACGAGTGCCATGAGCCAACACGCGGCGGCGAACAGGGTGCCTGTGGCTCCGACAAGCCCACTCTCGGCGCACGCAGACAACAGCGCTGCTACCGTACCGAGCAGCAGGCCGCCCGCGGCCACCACGCCTGGCGTTGGGTTAAGCGAGAACTCGCGTTCGACGGCGTCCTCCGAAGGCGCGCTGCGGAGCGTTTCCGGCGTCACGGCGAAAGGGACAGGCGCCGGGGCGCGGACAATTTGTTGCAGCTCACTTTGCGAAAGGGCGCCGTCGGCCGCCAGCCGGGGGAGCTCGCGCGCCCATGCCCAGAGCGCTCGCTCGCGTCCATGGGATTGTTTGCGCGGTAGCCGGCGTTGCTCGCGCCAGAAATCGCAGTAGTCCGCCAGCGATGAGCCGAGCCAGGCGCGGTAGCGCTCGCGCGAGCGACGCAGCGCGCAATCAGCGAGAGCTGGCACCGTGGCGCCCACACCGGCCGCGGTGGCTACAGCCACAAGCGTCGGCAGCGCTTCAGCAGAAGAGGCAAAAGCGAAAGGCATGGCGGTCTCCTACCAGTCTAGGACGCCGTCGTAGGTCGATTTCGTCCAATAGTCGTACACGGTGGTGTCGTGTTCAATCCGCACAGCGTCCACTGCCTCATCCAGAGCGGA
Organism: Candidatus Aveggerthella excrementigallinarum; assembly: GCA_018715725.1. GTDB lineage: Bacteria > Actinomycetota > Coriobacteriia > Coriobacteriales > Eggerthellaceae > Aveggerthella > Aveggerthella excrementigallinarum. Next base: position 12,150 of record DVLD01000140.1, on the reverse strand, counting down.
CTCCGCGCGATGCCAGCCTTCGTCGGGTCGACGCAAGGTGCGCCAGCGTTCACCGTCATGCAGGTATAGCACGTTGACAGGCATGCGTTCGAGCACTGCGCTTGATCCCCATGCCAACACGCGATCGGTGGGCAGAAGCGAGGACAGACTCACCCGTGGCGCGCTTTCTTCAGGGGAGGATTGTGCAGGCGTTTCGTGTTGCAGGGCGGAGTTCGCCGCCGGCGCATAATGCAAGGTGGCAAGGTTCCGTCCATAGACGTCGAAGTCTCCAGTCACGGTGAATGGGGCTACGGGGCTGGCACAGGATGCCTCCCAGTACCAGGCGTCCAGCCCGGGAGTGCAATCAGGTTTTGCGCCCGCGATGTCGGCCTGGGGCGACGGCGTGAACATGGAGCCCACGGGCACGCGTTCGGAGAAGCATGGCGTCTCCTCGCTGTCCACGAAATAGCGGACGGTAGCGGCCAGCTGTGCGCTTGCGCGCAGCGTTGCTGTTCCTGTGCGTGGCGAGCTGAATGTGATAGGGCCCACGCCTACGCGCTGGTAACCCGCGGGCAGACCGTTGTGGTGCGAAGATCCGTCCCACGCTCCAGGTGGCGTGATTACGATGTTGCGGTAGGTGGTCACGGTGCTTGCGTCGGCGCGGGCGGTCCCTTCAAGGAAGACCGTGCCCGTGCCATCGCCAACAGACAAAGGGTCAGCGATTTCTAGACATGCGCTCTGGCCGGGCAGTATGCGCGCGCTTGTGCCGGGCGCGTATGCCACGCCGTCCACGTACAACGTGCAGCCTGCCGGGGCTGTTACGTCCCAGTGTGCGTTCGTCGTTCCGGCGCGGAACGTGACCGAGCCGGTTCGTGAAGCGCCCGTCGCTGCATCGTGCGCGATGGGGGAGAGCGAGCCTTCCAGCCAGAGGTCGGTGGTACCGCCTGCGCCCGAGACGCTGCGTTGCGCCGTGTAGTTGTACCAGCCGGATAGTGGCCGCGCAGCACCGGGATTCAGGCACCATCCCACGGTGGCGTGGCCTTCCACGGTAACGCTGAAATAACTTTGCCCGTTTTCGTACCATGAGCCGCCTACGAACGCGCGGCCTGACACGGTGTCGGCGCGAGCGAGCATTGTGGGTGCGAACAGTGCGGCAAAAAGAGCGATCAGCACTGCCCATGCGGCCAGCGTGCGCAGTCTCCCAATCGCGCGAGGTGCGCACAATGCGTCGGCAGCGTCTGGCCCGTGGTTCGCATGCAGCCTTTCGGTTTCGCGCGGTCCGTTGTTCTCGTTCTGCGCGAGAACGCTGTCAACTTTCGCTTTCATGGTCGCCTCCCTTCTCTTCGCGTCGATGAGAAGAGTTTAGAAAGCGGGGCTTGCCGGGTTTCGTGTTGGGCCTTGACCGGAGTCTGGCGAAATCTTGCGCCGTTTCATGCGAAACCTTGCATCCATGCCAGGAAGCGATTGTTGGGGCGTCGTGCACATTCGCCATGTTGCCAGGGCGAGAAGCGGTTCTTGTGCCGCTTGCGCCTCGTTGCGTTTTGCAAGCTATAAAAGGGGATAGTGAGCGCACGGGTCTAGAGCGCCGGGGGGCCTAATTGCTGGACGGCAACGGAGTTGGCTCGACTCGATTAGAGGGCCTTGCTATGGAAGAAACGATGGGTTGCTTGCTGGGGGCGCTCCATGGAAATCAAAGGCGCTCCGGCAAAGTGCTCCGAGGATGCAAAAGGCGGCGGGTGCCGCCTTGGGCCAGCAAAAGACTACGGGCGAAAAACCGTTGGAGAGAAGGCGATGCTGCTAGAGGGGAGGCAAAGCCGCTTCGATCAGTTTAGCTGGCCAGGCGTGCTGACCGAGCGCAGGTAGCTGGCCGGGCGCGGGCGGCAGGGGCGACCCGACCGGCCCAAAGGGGCCACGAGGATATGTCGCTTGCGAAAGGGTGGCCGCGTCACGCCTTATCGACACAAGTCTTGTGTTGTGGAATGCAAGACAAGCTGCGGGTGCACGGCAATAAGTTGTAAAAAAAAGAATTTAAAGAAGTGGCTGGGCCACCAGGATTCGAACCTGGATAGCTGGAACCAAAATCCAGAGTCCTGCCGTTGGACGATGGCCCAGTGCGGAAGCGGCCGCCGACGGAAGCCGGCGGCCGCGAAACTTCATGGTGGACCGTGAGGGATTCGAACCCGCGGCCTTGGGATTAAAAGTCCCCTGCTCTACCAACTGAGCTAACGGTCCACGCATAGGGCCTTGACGCGGAGCGCCAGGCACGAAACCACATTCTAAACGGGCGCGTCCGCCTGGTCAAGGAACAGGAGGCATCACGTTGCCTCAAAGGCGCGCGCGTGCTAGAATACGTCCGCTTGTCCCGGAAGGCACCGCATTCCAAACGCCGTGTCGGCCTGACCTTCAGCCCACAGGGCGCGCCCGAGGGGACGGCATGATAGGAAGGCCCTCGATGCACGTGCAGCTTTCGTGAAGGAAGCTTGCACGGCATTGCTGTGCTTTGCTATCATCTATCTTTGTCGCTTAATGACCAGACGTCAGAAGGAGCACTGTTGACCAAGGAAGATGTGATCGAGCTTGAGGGCACCGTCCTCGAGGCGCTGCCGAACGCAATGTTTAGGGTTGAGCTCGAGAATGGCCACAAGATATTGGCCCATATCTCCGGCAAGATGAGGATGCATTACATCAAAATCCTGCCGGGTGACAAGGTGACGGTGGAGCTCTCCATCTACGACCTGGGTCGCGGTCGCATCACGTACCGCTTCAAATAAGCGACGATTCTGCGCGCGCAAGCTTGCTTGCTGTGCGCATTTCGTGCGTTTGCTGGTCGCCGAGCAGACGCGCTTCCGTGACCGAACCCTTACTTATCGCCTCTCAAGGGCAAGGGCACGCGGCCGAAAGGCCAAGGCGAATAGCAAACTACCTGCGGCTGGGTATGGCTATACACGTACGTACACAAAGGGCTCACGGAGGAGCCTGCACAGACCCGAAAGGAAAGCAACTATGAAGGTACGTCCTTCGGTCAAGAAAATGTGCGACAAGTGCAAGATCATCCGACGCCATGGCAAGGTTCTCGTCATCTGCGAGAATCCGCGCCACAAGCAGCGTCAGGGCTAGGAAGAAAGAGGAGTTTAATCTATGGCACGTCTTGTCGGTGTCGACCTTCCTCGCGATAAGCGCATCGAAGTCGGCTTGACCTACATTTACGGCATCGGCCCTACCACCGCAAAGAAGATTATTGCTGAGACCGGCGTCAACCCGGACGTCCGCGTCAAGGACCTCACTGAAGACGATCTCCAGAAGCTGCGTGACTACATCCAGGCGAATCTCAAGGTTGAGGGCGACCTGCATCGCGAAGTCTCGCAGAACATCAAGCGCCTCATGGAGATCGGTTGCTACCGTGGCCTGCGCCATCGTCGCGGCCTGCCTGTCCGCGGTCAGCGCACGCACACCAACGCGCGCACCCGCAAGGGCCCCAAGAAGCAAATCGGCGGCAAGAAGAAGAAGTAGAGGTAGCTTAAGTGGCAGCTAAGAAGAATGTGCGCACGCGCATTAAGCGTTCTGAGCGCAAGAACATCGTTGTGGGCGCTGCTCACATCAAATCCACCTTCAACAACACCATCGTCAGCATCACGGATCCGCAGGGCAACGTGATTTCCTGGCAGTCCGCCGGCACGGTGGGCTTCAAGGGCTCCCGCAAGTCCACGCCGTTCGCGGCGCAGATGGCCGCGGAGGCTGCCGCCAAGACGGCAATGGAGCACGGCCTGAAGAAGGTCGCGGTCTACGTCAAGGGCCCGGGCTCGGGTCGCGAGACCGCCATCCGCTCCCTCCAGGCCGCCGGTCTGGAAGTTTCCAGCATCCAGGATTGCACGCCCATCCCGCACAACGGTTGCCGTCCGCGCAAGCGTCGTCGCGTTTAACTTTCGAAAGGATCTTGAATCATGGCAATTAACAGGACTCCGGTTCTGAAGCGCTGCCGTCAGCTTGGCATCGATCCGGTCGTGCTGGGCTACACCGGCAAGGAATCCATCCGTCAGCCGAAGCGCCGCCGCAAGGAGAGCGAGTACGGCATGCAGCTTCGCGAGAAGCAGAAGGCCAAGTTCATCTACGGCGTTCTCGAGAAGCAGTTCCGTGGCTACTTCAAGCGCGCCAAGTCCATGCAGGGCGTCACGGGCGAGAACCTCATGACCATCCTTGAGTCCCGCCTCGACAACGTCGTGTTCCGCCTGGGCTTCGCGCGCACCCGCAAGGAAGCCCGCCAGACGGTGACCCACGGTCACATCACGGTCAATGGCCGTCGCGTCGACATCCCGTCGTTCCGCGTCCGTCCGGGCGACCTGGTGGCTGTCCACCCGAAGGCCAAGGAACTCCTGGTCATCAAGAGCGCTCTGGTCTCCAACGAGCGCGTCGAGGTTCCGGCTTGGCTTGAGGTCGACGTGGAGAAGCTGCAGGGCAGCGTCCTCTCCCTTCCGACCCGCGATCAGATCGATCTTGACATCCGCGAGCAGCTTATCGTCGAACTTTACTCGAAGTAACAGACCAAGCGGCTTACATAAGGAGGCAGCATTCAATGACAGAGTTCATGAGGCCGACCGTCACAACCGAAGAGGTCAACGACACCGTTGCCCGCTACATTGTGGAGCCGCTTGAGCGTGGCTATGGCTACACGCTCGGCAACTGCATGCGCCGCGTCCTGCTTTCCTCCCTCGACGGAGCGAAGGCGACCGCCATCCAGATCGAGGGCGTCCAGCACGAGTTCACCACGGCCGAGGGCGTGGTTGAGGACATCACCGATATCGTCCTCAACGTCAAGGGCCTGGTCTTCTCCGCGCTGAACGACTCCATCACGGAGGCCACGGCGCACGTGTCCGCTGAAGGTCCGTGCATCGTCACCGGTGCCGACCTGGAGGTGCCGACCGAGTTCACGCTGATTAATCCGGAGCACGTCATCGCCACGGTCGCCGACGGCGGTCAGCTGGACATGACGATTCGCATCGGCGTGGGTCGTGGCTACGTGTCCGCCGAACGCAACAAGCGCACCGAGGATCCGATCGGCGTCATTCACGTCGACTCGCTGTTCTCGCCGGTGCGCCGCTGCACGCTGAACGTCACCGACACGCGCGTTGGTCAGCGCACTGACTATGACAAGCTGGTTCTCGAGGTTGAGACCGACGGCTCCATCGCCCCCACCGAGGCGGTGACCCGCGCGGCCAACATCATCAACCAGTACATGGGCGCGTTCCTGGGCCTGGCCGAGAGCGACAACGCGGACGAGGAGGCAGAAGCCCCGTCCATCTTCGCTCCGGAGGGTCAGGAGTCCAACGCCGAGCTTGATAAGCAGATTGAGGATTTGGACCTGTCCGTCCGCTCCTACAACTGCTTGAAGCGCGCGGGTATCCACTCCGTGCGCCAGCTGGTCGAATACTCCGAGAACGACCTGTTGAACATCAGGAACTTTGGCGCGAAGTCCATCGAGGAAGTGAAGGACAAGCTCATTTCCATGGACCTCAACTTGAAACTTTAGGAGATAAGAAGAATGAGGCACAACTACAAGGGCCGCAAGCTCGGCACCGACTGGAGCCACACCCAGGCGATGAAGAAGAGCCTTGTGCGCGCGCTGTTTGAGAACGATCGCATCAAGACGATCGACGTGCGCGCCAAGGAAATTCGCGGCGACGTCGACCGCATCATCACGTGGGCTAAGCGCGGCGACCTGCACTCCCGCCGTCTGGCCATCGCTAAGCTCGGCGACAAGGATCTCGTCCGCGAGATCTTCGAGAAGGTCGAGCAGGGCATGTGGAAGGATCGTCCGGGCGGCTACACTCGCATCATGAAGCTCGGCCCGCGCAAGGGCGACGGTGCTCCTATGGTCATCATGGAGCTCGTGACCGAGCCGTGCGTCCCGAAGGCCAAGCGCGCCGCCGCCAAGGCCGAGGCTGCTGCTCCGAAGGTGGAGGAGAAGGCCGAGGAGACCGTCGAGACCGTTGCTGATCCGGCTGAGGAAGTCGCCGAGGAGGCCAACGCCGAGGCTGTCGAGGAGGCCGAGGAGAAGAAGGCCGAGTAACGGCTTTGCTTCATCCTGCATAAGGGTTTCGAACGCTCGAGAAGCATTGCGCTTCTCGAGCGTTTTTGCGTGGGAGGGGGTGGCTACCGTGCCTGCTCAGCGCCCATCTATCCCAAAATGGCAAAACGGAACCGATGTTAGCTAGTGGAACACCGCGGGACGGAGCGGAAGCAGCCCCGGAAGGAACGAGCGTAGCTCCTGAAGGAACGAATGAGGCGTAATGCTCGGTAAACACTGCGTGCAACAGCGAACATCGGCTCCGTTTTGCCATTTTGAGCTCCTCTCCGGACTGCGCATCCTGGTTTGTTGCCTCGCGACTGCGCGTGCTGGTTTGCCGTCTCGCGACTACACATGCTGGCTTGTCGTCTTGCCGTACGGGGCGGGCGACGTTGGCGCGCAAGATGTCACCAATTGTCACCCGACCGCGTGGTGCGTGGCGGTGCGCGGCAGCGGGGCGCTAGACTGGGCGCATGGAATCCCTGCTTGCATACACTGCCGCGGGCGGCTCGATTGTGCGCCGCGTCGACGCGCGTGTGAAGATGGTGCTGCTCCTTGCCTACACTGCGACGTTGTTCGCCGTGGCGCGATGGAGCGGATTGGCGGCGTGCGCGGTGGTGCTTTGCGCCCTGGTCGCTGCCGGGCGGCTGCCGCTGGGGCGCATGCTGGGCTCGCTCAAGCCGCTGTACGCTATCTTGGCGTTCACGCTGCTGTTCGGCGGTCTGACCACCAACGTCGGGGATGCCGGCGCGTGGTCGGGAGCGTTCGGCCTGCAGGGCGGTTTCTGCACTGACACGCCGAGCATCCCACTTTCAGGCGGGTTGCGGTTTTCGCCCGTAGGGTTTGAAGGGGCGCTCTTCAACGTGGCGCGCATCGTGCTCTTGGCGCTCGTCAGCTTGGTCGTGGCGCTCTTCACGCCGGGCGAGGCGCTCATGGACGCGCTGCGGAGCCTGCTCGGTCCGCTGCGGCGCGTGCGCTTCCCGGTGGACGATGCGGCCACGGCGCTGTCGCTCGCGGTGCGGTTCGTGCCGGTGCTGGGGGAGGAGCTGGCCCGCGTGCGAAACGCGCAGGCGTCGCGCGGAGCGCGCTTCGATTCCGGCGGCCTGATGGCGCGCTTGCAGGCGTGGGGGCGCGTGCTCGTGCCGCTGTTCGTAGGCGCCTTCCGGAGGGCGGACCGCGTGGCCGTGGCCATGGACGCGCGCTGCTACGGCGCGGGGCCGGTTCGCACGTCGCTCAACCAGCGGGAGTTCGGCGCCCGCGATGCCGCGCTGCTGGCGGCGGGCCTTGCAGTCTGCGCCGCCTGTGCGGCGCTTGGCAGGCTCGCCCTGTAGCGCCGCGCCTTGCTCGGCCGCGTGGCGTTGTAGCCTACACGCCGTCTTCGCCAGCGCCGTTGCGCGCCGGTCTTCGTTCGCCGCATGGTGCCGTGGGCTCGTTCTTCCGCCATTCCGCGCACTGTCCGCTTTCGCCCGCCTTCTTCTTCCCCGTTCGACCGAACCTGTCTCTTGCCAGCGCGCATGCACGTCGCCGACGCGTTGTGGCGTCCGTGCGAGCGAGCGTCTACTATGAGGGGGCGCAATCGCGCGCAAGCGAACCTGATAAGGAGGCAACATGGGCGTCATCATCGATGTGTACGGACGCGAGGTCCTGGATTCCCGCGGCAACCCCACCGTCGAAGTGGAGGTTGTGCTGGACGACGGTTCGTTCGGCCGTGCGGCGGTTCCGTCCGGCGCGTCGACCGGCGCGTTCGAGGCTGTCGAGCTGCGCGACGGCGACAAGGAGCGCTATCTGGGCAAGGGCGTCCTGAATGCGGTCGAGCACGTGAACGAGGAGATTGCCGATGCGCTCATCGGCTACGAAGCCGACGACCAGCGCGCCATCGATCAGGAAATGATCGAGCTGGACGGCACCGACAACAAGGGCAACCTGGGGGCCAACGCCATTTTGGGCGCGTCCCTGGCCGTGGCGAAGGCCGCCGCCGAGTCCGCCGAACTGCCGCTGTACAAGTACGTCGGCGGCGTGAATGCGTGCCTGCTGCCCACGCCCATGATGAACATTCTCAACGGCGGCGTGCACGCCGACAACAACGTGGACTTCCAGGAGTTCATGATCATGCCGGTGGGCGCGAAGTCCTTCGCGGAGGCCTTGCGCTGGTGTGCCGAGATCTACCACACCCTCAAGAAGGTCCTGCATGACGCGGGCCTGGGCGGCGGCGTCGGCGACGAGGGCGGTTTCGCGCCGAACTTCACCACCAACGAAGAGCCGCTCCAGTACATCGTGAAGGCGTGCGAGGCTGCGGGCTATCAACCGGGCAGCGACATTATGTTCGCCATGGATCCGGCGTCCACCGAGTTCTACGATGCCGAGAAGCAGCGCTACGTTCTGACGGGCGAAGGCCGCGAGCTCACGAGCGAGGAAATGGTGGACTACTGGGAGGCGCTCGTCGACAAGTACCCCATCATCTCCATTGAGGACGGCATGGCCGAGGAAGACTGGGAGGGCTGGAAGGCGCTCACCGACCGCATCGGCAACCGTGTGCAGCTGGTGGGCGACGACCTGTTCGTCACGAACTCGAAGCGCCTAGCGAAGGGCATCGAGCTGGGCTGCGCCAACGCCATCCTCATCAAGGTGAACCAGATTGGCAGCCTGACCGAGACGCTGGAGGCCATCCAGATGGCCAAGCAGGCAGGGTACGCGTGCGTCATGAGCCATCGTTCCGGCGAGACCGAGGACACCACCATCGCCGACCTGTCCGTGGCGTGCAACACCGGCCAGATCAAGACCGGCGCCCCCTGCCGCAGCGACCGCGTGGCGAAGTACAATCAGCTGCTCCGCATCGAAGAAGAGCTGGACACCGCTGCCAAGTACGCCGGCATGGACGCCTTCTACAACATCGAGCACTAAGCCGCGTGCGCTCGCACGGACGGAAGCGAACGCAAAGGGCCGAAGCATGAAGCTTCGGCCCTTTTTCGCGCTTCAAGAAAGGATGTGGTCCGAAGCGGCTGTCGGCAGAACACGTCGGCACATTGACGCGTTGGCGTGTTGATACGCCGGCGCGCTGTGTCTTGGAGTTCGTTTTGCGCGAGCGGCGCCGTCGGCCAACATGTCGGGGCTTGCAACGGAAAAGCCCTCGGTGCGCGCAGCTACAAAGAGAAAGCCCTCGGTGCGCGTAAAGGAGAGAAGGACGCGCTCCGAGGGCTTTTAGTCGTTAGCGCTCCCGGCGGAAATGATGCGATGGAGATCGCGGGGAGGAGAGGGGGATCGCCGGGAGCAACGACTGCCGGTGCCAGGAGGGTAGCTTGGAGGGAGGGGTCTCCTGGCGTCCACCGGGAGGGCGAAGGGAGAACCCTACAGGTGGAGGTGCGTTCGCTGTTTCGAACAATGAGAAGTATGCCGAAAACGCGCCTGGCGCACATCGCACTAAAGAGGTTATTTTTCGCAAATCCCTCGTCAAAAGGTGAGTAGCGCAAGGTGAGGAAGCGCGTTTCTCCTGGATAAAGGGATGAGGGTGCAGCGCGTAAGGGGATGAGGGTGTGGCATGGTGAAAGGATGAGGGCATGGCGTGGGCATCATGCTGAAGACATGAGGGGGAGGCCTCGCGAGAAACCGAGGATGGGTTATCGCGAAAAAGCTATAATGCATCAGCGAGAATGAAGGCGCGGGAGAATCGGCGTCGTTGCGCACGGTGCCCGGAAGGACGATCGCGCCGAGACGTCGTTCGCGTGCGCGGCGCCCAGGGGCGCTCAAGAGGAAGGACCCTACATGGCAGAGATGATTTCGCTGGAAGAGGCGCGCGCGCTCGTGCTGGCGCACGTTGAGGCGCTGCCCGTGGAGACTGTGCCGTTGCTCGCGTGCATTGGGCGCGTGGTGGCGAGCGATCAGCGAAGCGACATGGACGTTGCGCCGTTCGCGCACTCGGCCATGGACGGGTACGCCGTAAAGGCCGAAGACTTGGCGGGCGCCAGCGAGGACGCTCCTGTGCGCCTGCGCGTGCTCGCGGAGGTGGCCGCAGGAGACGTCTTCGAAGGCAAGGCCGACCACGGCGAGTGCGTTCGCATCATGACGGGCGCGCCATTGCCGGAGTGCTTCGACGCTGTGGTGAAGTACGAAGTGGTTCGCACGGTAGAAGGCGACGGCGCAGGCGGCTCTGTGGTGGAATTCTCCTCGCCGACCGGCGTGCGTTCGAACGTGCGCGAAGCGGGCGAAGAGGCGCACGAAGGCGATGTCGTGATTACAACGGGCGAAGTGGTCTCGACCGCGGGTGCGGGCTTTCTGGCCAGCTGCGGCGTGCTCGAGGTGCCCGTCTACCGCCGCCCGCGCGTGGCCATCATTGCTACGGGCTCGGAGCTCGTGGACGCTACCGAGCGCCCGCAGGCGGGGCAGATTCGCAATTCCAACAGCTACGCGCTTGCCGCGTGCGCGCAGGCTGCCGGCGCCGTGCCGGAGATCCTGCCTATCGTGGAGGATTCCTTCGACGCGCTCAAGGCCGCGGTGGCGGACGCCGCTGCAACGTACGATTTCGTGGTGACGAGCGGTGGTGCCGCCAACGGCGACTTCGATTTCATCAAGCCTGTCGTAGAGCAGCTGGGCGAGCTGCACATGACCACCGTGAACATGCGTCCGGGCAAGGCGCAGACGTTCGGTCTGGTGAACGGCACGCCGGTGTTCGGTTTGCCGGGCAACCCGGCGGCGGCATTCTGCGGCTTCGAGCTCATCATCCGCCCGGCGCTGCGCAAAATGCAGGGCTACACCGCGTTCCATCGCGCCACCGTGACCGCGCGTTTGGCGCACGACGTGCGGAAGAAAGACCCGCGCCGCCTGTTCATGCGCGGCTCGCTCGTGCGCGCCGAGGACGGCTCCTTGAGCTTCGTGCCCGCGAAGAACCAAAGCTCGGGCCTGTTCGGCCCTATCCAGCGCAGCTCGTGCTTGGCCGTGCTGCCCGAGTTCGAGACGGGCTCCTTCGCCGGCGGCACCGACGTGACCTGCGTGCTGCTCGACGTTCCCGAGGAGACCGTGCTGTAGAGGGCGATGCTGCGGCGGCCGTGCGTGCCGTCGCGTAGAAAAAAAGGAGGTAGCCATGACCGATCAGGGCAAGCGCACATCAGACGGGCCTGTGCCCCGCTTCGCTATCGTTACGTGCTCCGATACGCGCGGCATGAAAGAGGACACCGCCGGCGCTGCGCTGGAAGCGCTCATTGCCGCGCAGGGGTGGGCGTGCGAAAGCCACGTGGTCGTGAAGGACGAGCGTGCCGACATTGCGGCCGCCATCGTCCATGCAGCTGACGAGTTGGGGGTCGATGTGGTGCTCACATGCGGCGGCAGCGGCCTTTCACTGCGCGATGTGACGCCCGAGGCCACCATGGATGTGTGCGAGCGCGCTGTGCCCGGCATTGCCGAGGCCATGCGTGCCCACAGCCTGGCCATCACGCCCTATGCCATGCTTTCGCGCGCGCTGTGCATGCAGCGCGGGCGCTGCCTGGTGATTAACCTGCCGGGTAGCAAGAAGGCCGCTACGGAGAATTGGGAAGGTGTGCTTCCTGCGCTGCCCCATGCCATCTCCATGATGGCCGGCGAAGGCCACGCGTAAGCTTACTGCGGGCCTTGGCCGCGCAGGGGAGGGGCGAAGACGCAAGGCCGAGCGGACAGGCTGGGACGAAGCGGCCTGATGAACTGCGCGGGCAAACGTGCGTCTGTCGCGCTCTGCTGCCCTTCGCGTAACATCTTTGCGCGCGGCGCCCTTCGCGCGGTGCATGGCCTATAATCGACGTTGAACAAGCCGGCGGCCCGACAGCGGGCCGCCCTTCGCTTTTGACGCGAATTCGGAAAGCGCGCAGGAGGGACGCTCGTGATCAACGGCTTCACCGGGTTTTCGAACAAGGACAAATTCCAGTACTCGCGCGATGTGAACGCGCGGCATGAGCATGATGCCAACCGCACTCCGCTCGAGTTTGACGACGCCCAGTTGGACGCCATTCCCGAGAAGGAGCGCCGTTGGTCGTGGGTGGAGATTGACCTGGGCGCTATCCGCCACAACACGAGCGAGGTGAAGCGCCGCTTGCGCCCCGGCTGCCGCCTCATGGCCGTCGTGAAGGCCGACGCGTACGGCCACGGTG
>DVLD01000139.1 GCA_018715725.1 Candidatus Aveggerthella excrementigallinarum | reverse complement strand
CGTTCCAGGAAGCGTGCCCGCGTGCGCGCGCCGTCACGCTGGGCCCTTCCATCCTGCGCACGGAAACGGCGGGCGTCGTGGCGCCCGCGCTCGTGCTCTACGAGCTGGAAGGCCGCTAGATGGCCCCCGGCTTGAGGCGGCCGCAGTTCGCCGTCGTGAACCTCGGGTGCAAGGTGAACCGCGTCGAGTCCGACGGCTTCCAGGCCGCGCTCGCAGCCCGCGGGTTTGCAATCGCGCCCGCCGCGCAGGCCGACGTGGTCGTGGTCAACACGTGCACCGTCACGGGCGAGGCGGAAAAGAAGACGCGCAAGGCCGTCCGGCGCGCCCTGCGCGCGTCTCAGGACGCGACGGTGGTCGTCACCGGCTGCGCCGCCGTCATCGACCCGGCGGAATTTCTCGAGATGTCCTCGCGCGTTGTCGCGGAGCCCGACAAGACGAAGGTCGTCGACGCGGCGCTCGACGCGATCGCGCCCGACGAGCGCATGCTCGCCGGGTACGGCCCCGCGCGCTCGGCGTCCGCCCCCGGCGCCGCCGAGGCGAGCTTTGACCCTGCCCTGCGCGTGGGCGCGGCGTTCCCGACGCGCGTCGGCGTGAAAGTGCAGGACGGCTGCAACAACGCGTGCTCGTATTGCATCGTCCACGTGGCGCGCGGCCGGGCCTGGAGCCGCCCCTCCGCCGAGGTCGTGGCCGAGGCCGCGGCGCTGGCGCGCGCGGGCGTCCGCGAGATCGTGCTGACGGGCATCAACCTCGGCTCGTACCGTCAGGAGGGCGGGTACCGCCTTGCGGACCTGCTCCGCGAGCTGCTCGCGGCGACGAGCGCGGAGGGCGCGCGGTTCCGCGTGTCCTCCATCGAGCCGCGCGACGTGGACGATGCGCTCATCGACGTCCTCGCGGAATCGGACGGGCTCGTGTGCCGCCACCTTCACCTGCCGCTGCAAGCGGGCTCTGCGAGCGTGCTGCGCGAGATGCGCCGCCCGTACGACGCCGCGTTCTTCGAGCGCCTGGTCGGGCGCCTGCGCGAGCGCGTGCCCGGACTGTCGCTCTCGACCGACATCATCGCCGGGTTCCCGGGCGAGACGGACGCCGAGTTCGAGGAGACGCTGAGCCTTGCGCGCGCGTGCGGGTTCTCGAAGATTCACGCGTTCCCGTACTCGCGCCGCGCGGGCACGCCAGCGGCGGCGCGCGCGGACCAGGTTCCCGACCACGTGAAGGCGGAGAGGACCGCGCGCCTGCTCGAGCTCTCCGACGCGCTGCGCGCGGCCGACTTCGCAGGCCGCGTGGGCTCCGTGGAGCGCGTGCTCGTCGAGGAAGGCGGCCGCGGCATGACGGAGAGCTACCACGAGGTCGTCGTGCCGGCAGGGGAGCGGCCCGGCGCGCTCATCCCGCTCACGCTTCACGCCGACATGCGAATCGAGGGCGCCTGATCGCGCGCCCGCCGGGCGCGCGCGACCTTCGCGCACGCCCACTGCGGCAAGCGCCCACTGCGCTATACTGTGCGCTTATGGAAGAGACTCACAGCGCCACCAACATCACCCTGACCGCGCCCGCCACCGTCGACATGGCGCGCGTGGTCGGCACCTCCGACGAGCTGCTCCATATCGTCGAGCAGGCGTACTCCGCGCGCATCTCCGTGCGCGGCAACGCGATCAACCTCTCGGGCGACTCCATCGAAGTGCACGCGCTCACGTCGCTGTTCACCGACCTCATCAAGCAGGTGGAAGGCGGCGCGGAGCCCACGAAGGACGACGTCCGCCACGCGATCGACCTGCTGCGCACCGGCGAGTTGGCCCCGCAGGCCCTGCGCGACGACATCCTGCTCACCTACCGCGGCCGCGCCATCCGCCCGAAGACGGGCGGCCAGAAGCGCTACGTCGACGCCATACGCTCGTCCACGATCACGTTCGGCATCGGCCCTGCGGGCACGGGCAAGACCTACCTCGCCATGGCCATGGCGGTCGCCGCGCTGAAGCGCAAGGAGGTCGGGCGCATCATCCTCACGCGCCCGGTCGTCGAAGCGGGAGAGAGCCTGGGCTTTCTGCCTGGCACGCTCGAGGAGAAGGTGGACCCGTACGTCCGCCCGCTCTACGACGCGCTTTTCGACATGACCGACATGGAGCGCGGTAACAAGCTCATCGAGGACGGCGTCATCGAGATCGCGCCGCTCGCGTTCATGCGCGGCCGCACCCTGAACGACAGCTTCATCATCCTCGACGAGGCGCAGAACACCACGCCCGAGCAGATGAAGATGTTCCTCACGCGCCTGGGCTTCGGCTCGAAGATGGTCGTGACCGGCGACATCACCCAGCTCGACCTGCCGAAGGGCGTCTCGGGGCTCAAGCACGTGCGCCAGGTGATCGAGGGATTGGACGGCGTCAGCTTCTGCGACCTGACCGGCAAGGACGTCGTCCGCCATTCGCTCGTGGCGGCCATCGTCTCCGCCTACGCAGAGGCGGAGGGCGCCCACCGCCCCTCCCGCAGCGGGCGGGCGGCGAAAGCGGCCGGGCACGACGGGGGAGCCGACGCGAAGGACGCCAACGACAAGGAGGCTTGCTAGCATGAAGGTGCACTTCAACCATGATTACCGGCCCGAGGCGACCGAGCCCTTGCCGCTTGAGGAGCTCGCGCTCATGGTGCTGCGGCACGAAGAGGTGCCCGAGAACACCGAGGTCTCGGTCACCTTCGTGGACGACGAGGAGATCGCGCGCCTGAACGAGGAGTACCGCGGCAAGGTCGGGCCGACCGACGTGCTGTCCTTCGAATGCGACGGCCTGTTCGACGAGATGGAGGACTCAGAGGGCGCGGGCGCCGAGGTCTTCGAGCTGGGTGACATCGTCATCGCCGTCGACGTGGTGGAGCGCCAGGCGGGCGGCTTCGGCAACACCTTCGAAGAGGAAGTGAGCCTCATGCTCGTGCACGGCCTGCTGCACCTGTGCGGGTACGACCACATCGAAGACGACGAGGCCGAAGAGATGGAGGCGCTGCAGACCGAGCTGCTGGCCGCCTGGGCGGAGCGCGCGTGAGCGACGGCCGCGACAGGTTCGTCCGCACCGACGCGAGCAAGCACGCCGGGGCGCGCTACACGCTCGCGCACGCGTTCGCGTGCGCGGGGGAGGGCGTGCTCGCCACGCTCAAGCGCGAGCGCAACATGAAAATCCATTGCGCGGTGGCGGTCCTCGCCCTCGTTCTCGCCGTCGTCCTCGCGCTGCCGCCAGGGAGCATCGTCCTGGTCGTCGTGTGCATCGGCGTCGTCATGGCGCTCGAGTGCGTGAACACCGCCATCGAGGCCGTGGTCGACCTCGTCTCCCCGGAATGGCACGAGCTCGCAAAGCTCGCCAAGGACGCGGCGGCAGGGGCCACGCTCATCGCCGCCGTCATGAGCGTGGCCGTCGCCGCGCTCGTCTACGTTCCCGCGCTTGTGTCCCTTCTCGGGTGGTGACGCCGCTGCAGCCGCGTCGTTGCTAGAATGCCCCTTGACACCATGCCGCGCTTTTCCGCGCGGCTCGCTTACGGAGCGCGCTGCGCGCCGAACGGAGAGAAAGAAGCCTGCGCCATGACCGACGCTTACGACAAGAACACCACCGATGCCGCCCGCGCCCGCCGCGCCGAGGACGCACGCCGCGAGGTCTTCGAGGAGGACTTCGCCGACGAGAGCGACTTCGAAGACCAGGAACGCGAGGACGAAGACGAGCTGGACGGGGAAGCGGACGCGCCCGCCCCGTCCCTTGACGACATGATCGCCGCCGCGCTCGGGTCGAGCGAGGGCGGCCAGAGCATGGCTCCCACCGTGCGCGAAGGCTTCCGCAGCGGCTTCGTCACGCTCGTCGGACGCCCGAACGCCGGCAAGTCGACGCTCCTTAACGCCATCATGGGCAAGAAGATCGCCATCACGTCGAACACCGCGCAGACCACGCGCCACCGCTTCCGCGCCGTGCTCACGCGCCCGGAGTTTCAGATGGTCATCGTCGACACGCCCGGCATCCACAAGCCGCACGACGTGCTCGGCGAAGAGCTCAACGTCTCCGCGCTCGAGGCGCTCAAGGACGTTGACGTCGTGGCGTTCCTCGTGGACTCGTCGAAGCCGGTCGGTCGCGGCGACGCCTGGGTCGCCGAGCAGCTCAAGCCCCTGCGCGCCAAGAAGGTCCTCGTCCTGTCCAAGACCGACCTGGTCAGCCCCGAGGAGGTGGAGCGCCAGCGGCAGGCGGCCGACGAGCTGGGGACGTGGGACGCGTACGTGGCCCTCTCCTCGAAAACCGGCGAGAACGTCGACGGCTTCGTCGCCGCCGTCGCCGAATCGCTGCCCGAAGGCCCGCAATGGTTCCCTGCCGACATGGAGACCGACCAGCCCATCGAGGTCATCATCGCGGAGTTCATCCGCGAGAAGATTCTCCGCTCGTTCCACGACGAAGTCCCGCACGCCATCGGCGTGGTGGTGGAGCACATGGAGTACAAGCGCAAGACGAAGCTCAACTCCATCTACGCCACCATCTTCGTGGAGCGCGACAGCCAGAAAGGCATCATCATCGGCAAGCGCGGCGCCGCCATCAAGCAGGTCGGCAGCGAAGCCCGCGCGGACCTCGAGCAGCTGCTCGGCACGCGCGTCTTCCTTGACCTGCGCGTGAAGGTGAAGAAGAACTGGCGGCGCGACCTGAACCAAATCCGGCGGTTCGGGTACGGGGAGGGCATCTAGCCCGTGCCTGACGAGCGCACAGAGCAAGCCGGCAACGCACGCCGCCGCATCGCGGGAACGGGCGCCTACGAGCCCACGCTCCGCGAGCCGGCCTCCGTGCGGCCCCCGGAGGCCGAGGACCCCTCGCAACGACCTGAGCAGGAAGGTCCCGCGCCCGGGCGTCCGCGCGCCGCAACGCTTGGCGGCGTCCAGACGCGAGCGGCGAACGCGCGCCCGTCCGGCAGGGGCGCCGTCGCTGGCGCGCCGGTCGGAGTCGATGCCGCCAAGCGTGCCCGCAACCGCCTCGTCGTCGGCGCGTTTGCCCTCGCCGCGGCGTGCATGCTCGTCGCGCTCGCCGTCCTGGGGCCCGCCCAGCTCGCCCCCGACGCCAGCGTCGACGATGGGGCTTCCTCCGACGAGCCGGTGGTGAGCGCGTCGGAGGAAGCCTCGTTCGACCCGACGACCGCCTGGCTGCCCGCGGACATGGAGCCGCAGCTCTCTCAGACGCTGCGCGCCGCCGCCGTGGACGACGTCGACGTGCGCTACGCGGTGCGGCGGGCCGCCGACTACGGCCGGTTCGGGGCGGAGTACCAGACGCAGCTGCTTGAGCTTGCCGCCGAAGAGCCCCCTGCGCGCCCGTTCGTGGCGCAGGTGCTCGACGCCTACCCGACGCCCGCATCGGGCGGGCTGGACGCGAGCGACCTTCCGGAGGGCACCGTGGTGCCGCGGCTCTACCAATGGGACGTCCGCTGGGGGTTCATGGACTACAGCTCGGGGCCGCTCGGACTGACCGGGTGCTGCCCGACCTCGCTCTCCATGGTCTACACCGGCCTCACCGGGCGCACCGACCGCTCGCCGGCGGACATGGCGCAGCTCGCCATCGACCGCGGCTTCGTGAGCGAGTCGGAGGGGACGTTCGCCGAGTTCCTTCCCGCCGTGGCGCCCGAGCTCGGGCTTTCGTGCGCCGAGTTGCGCATCACGGCGCGCTCCATCACCGACGCCCTCTCGCAAGGCCAGCTGCTCATTTGCAACGTGGGGAAAGGCGACTTCACGGACGCGGGGCACTTCCTCGTGATCACGGGTATCGCCGAAGACGGCACGGTCTGGATCAACGACCCGTACTCCAGCGCCAACTCATCCGTCTCATGGGACCCGCAACGCCTTGCCGACCAAGCCATCGGCCTGTACGCGTTCAGGGCCGCCTCATGAGCGGGCAAGGGACGTACCGCACGACGGCGCTCGTACTGCGCAAGACGAAGCTCAAAGAAACGGACCTCATCGTCACGCTGCTCAAGGAGGACGGCTCCCTTGCGCGCGCGGTGGCGCACGGCGCGCGCAGGCCGAAGAGCCCGTTCGCGTCGCGCTTGGAGCCATGCGCCATCGTTGACGTGCTCGTGGCGCGCGGGCGCAGCCTCGATGTGGTGCAAGAGGCGCGCTTCGTGGAGAGCATGCGCGCGGTGCGCGCCGATTTCGACGCCTCGTCCGCCGCCCTTCCCATCGTGGAGCTGGCCTCCCGCACGGCGGAGGAGGGCCTTGAGAACCCGCGGCTGTACCAATGCGCCACGGCGGCGCTGCGGCTTATGGAGCAGGCGATCGCCCCGTGCCCGGCGGGAGAGGGGAGCGGCCGCCCCCCTCTCCCCGCCGCCCCCGGGGCGATCGCCGCATGCCGTCTCCTGTGCGCGGCATGCGTGCTCAAGGAGCTCGCGTTCGCCGGGTTCCGCCCGTCGCTTGCGCACTGCGCGGCGTGCGGGGACGCCCTCTCGTTCGCCGGCGCGTCGGTCGCGTTCGACGCGCGCGAGGGCGGGCTTCTCTGCGAAGCGTGCGCCGCCGCCCTGCCCGCGCCCGTTGCAGGGCAGCCCGCGGCTCGCGCGAGCGTACGCCGCGCGAGCACGGCAGCGTGCGCCCTCGCGCGCGACCTGCTGCACCGCCCGTTCGCGGACGCCGTCGCCGCGCGCGCTGACGCCGCCTGCGTGCGCGAGGTCTTGCGGCTTGCGCACGACCTCGTGGAGGAGCACGTCGGCAGCCGCCTGCGGTCGCTGTCGTTCCTGCTGTCCACCTGGACGTGACCGCGCAGGACACGTCGCTCGCGCGCGTGCCATTTATGGAGCATTTGCGGCTTCGGCGTTTCTGGGGAATTCGCGCTTGCCCGCCTGCGCCCGACCATCTATCCTAGACAGGCTGTGTTTTCACGGCGGCTTTCCGCTTGGTCCGCATGTCCACCGCATGCGCACTCAGCGGGAAGGGTAGTGTAAGGGCGCCTTCGGGCGCACGTCGAAAGGTGAACATCATGCCAGATCGTCTTTCCATCTCTCGCGAGCGCGTCGCTGAGCTCGTGAAGGAGTACGGCAAGAACGAGCAGGACACCGGCTCCGCCGAGGTCCAGGTCGCCATCCTGTCCGAGCGCATCCGCAACCTGACCGAGCACCTGAAGGTCCACAAGAAGGACCATCACACGCGCCGCGGTCTGCTGATGCTCGTCGGTAAGCGTCGTCGTCTGCTGGTCTACATCAAGAACCGCGACATCGAGGAGTACCGCGCGCTCATCAAGAAGCTCGGCATCCGCGACAACATCTAGCGTGAACTCAGGCCCGCTCTCGCGGGCCTTTGTTTGTATACCGGGCTGAGCCCAAACCGGTCGGCCTCGCCGTGGGCGGGGCTGCTCGGGGACGCCGGCAGGGGCCGGCGTCCGAAGAAGCCTTGACGCAATAGGGCGCAAGGGTGAGAGAAAGCGTAGAAAGAGAACATGGAAAAAATCGTCGAATCCTTCGAGCTGTACGGCAAGCAGTACCGCCTCGAGACGGGCGAGCTGGCCAAGCAGGCCTCCGGCGCCGTCCTGGTCACCCAGGGCGACACCACCTGCCTCGTCACCGCCGTCGTGTCCAAGGAGCAGAAAGACTACGACTTCTTCCCGCTCACGGTGGACTTTATCGAGAAGATGTACTCCGTCGGCCGCATCCCGGGCGGGTACCTCAAGCGCGAGGCGCGTCCGTCCGAGAAGGGCACGCTCACGGCTCGCATGATCGACCGACCCATCCGTCCCGGCTTCGCGGACGGGTTCAAGCAGGAAGTCCACGTCGTCGCCACCACGCTCGTCTGCGACGGCCAGAACCCGCCGGACTGCATCTGCGTGGGCGGCGCCTCCGCCGCGCTCCTGTGCGGCGGCGCCCCGTTCGACGGCCCGGCCGCGTGCGTGCGCATCGCCCGCAACGTCGAGACGGGCGAGTTCATCGTGAACCCCACCTACGAGGAGCAGGAGACCTCCGACGTCGAGCTCACCATCGCCGGCACCGCCGACTACATCTCCATGGTCGAGGCGGGCGCGAAGGAGATCTCCGAGGAGGACATGCTCGCCGCCATGGCGTTCGGCCAGGAGGCCATCGCCGCGTTCTGCGAGAAGCAGGCGGCGTTCCTCGCGAAGGTGAACCCCGAGCCGAAGGAATGGCCCATCCACGTGGCCGACCCTTCCATCAAAGAGCGCGTCGAGCCCTACTTCGACCAGATGTCCGCCGCCCTCAAGGACGCCGACAAGCTCGCTCGCATGGGCAAGGTCGAAGAGCTCAAGGCCGCCATCAAGGAGCGCGAGTTCTCCGAGGACGAGCGCGCCGCCTGGGGCTCCGACATCGCCGCCGAACTGAAGCTGCTCGAGAAGCACGCCATGCGCGCCATGGTCATCGAGACCGGCGAGCGCGCCGACGGCCGTCGCGCCGACGAGATCCGCCCGCTGCACATCGTGCCGGGCTACCTGCCCCGCGTCCACGGCTCCGGCCTGTTCCAGCGCGGCCAGACGCAGGTGCTCTCCGTCTGCACGCTCGGCATGCTGAACGAGTGGCAGCGCCTTGACACCATCGAGCCGGTGGAGGGCAAGCGCTATATGCACCAGTACAACTTCCCGCCGTACTGCACGGGCGAGACGGGCCGCATGGGCGCCCCGAAGCGCCGCGAGGTCGGCCACGGCGCGCTGGCCGAGCGCGCGCTCATCCCGGTGCTGCCGAGCGAGGACGACTTCCCGTACGCCATCCGCGTGGTCTCCGAGGTGCTCGAGTCCAACGGCTCGTCCTCCATGGCGTCCACCTGCGGCTCCACGCTGGCCCTCATGGACGCCGGCGTGCCGATCTCCCGTCCCGTCTCCGGCATCGCCATGGGCCTCATCAAGGAAGGCGACGACGTGGTCGTACTCTCCGACATCCAGGGCATCGAGGACTTCCTCGGCGACATGGACTTCAAGGTCTGCGGCACCGAGCGCGGCATCACGGCGCTCCAGATGGACAACAAGGCGAAGGGCCTCTCCGTGGAAATCCTGGCCCGCGCGCTCAAGCAGGCTCATGACGGCCGCGCGTTCATCCTGAACGCCATGCTCGAGCAGATCGCCGAGCCGCGCCCTGAGCTCTCCCCGTTCGCGCCGCGCATCGAGACCATCCATATCCCGGTCGACAAGATCCGCGACGTCATCGGCACGGGCGGCAAGGTCATTCGCGGCATCCAGGACGAGACCGGCGCCTCCATCGAGATCCAGGAGGACGGCACCGTCCACATCGCCGCCGTCGAGGGCGCCGCGGGCGCTGCCGCGAAGGCGGCCATCCTCGGCATCGTCAAGGAGCCCGAGGTGGGCGAGGTCTACGAGGGCGAGGTCGTGGGCATCAAGGACTTCGGCGCCTTCATCAAGCTCACGCCGGGCAAGGACGGCCTGCTGCACATCTCCCGCATGGCCAACGGCCGCGTGGGCAAGGTCGAGGACGTCCTGAACCTCGGCGACGTCGTGAAGGTCGAGGTCATCGAGGTGGACGAGAAGGGCAAGATCTCCCTCGACCGCCTCGACAAGCCGGAGGCTCCGGCGTCCTCCGACGAGCCGCGCCACGAGAACGGCCACCGCGAGCGTCGCAGCGACCGCCCGGGCCGCGGCAACGGAGAGCGCCGTGACAACCGTCCCGGCCGCAGCGAGCGCGAGCACCGCACCCCGCGCCGCCGTCATGACGCGTAAGGCGCTCTAAACGCCAAGCCCGCTTTCTCATCCCGCGGCAAAACGACGCCCTCTCGAAGGTTGCCTTCGAGAGGGCGTTTTCATACCGGGTTCCGTCCGCGCACGGCGCCGCCATCCGAGAAGACCGCATGTTTCTCGCGCTCGAAATGCCCCGCGTGGGCAATCTGCGGTATCGTAGGCCAAAACACGAAATCGCATGGAAGGCGGTCAGCATGATCAAGGTTGCAGTCTCTGGGTGCGCCGGTCGCATGGGCACGGCGGTCGTGGGCGCGGTCAACGCCGCGGAGGACATGGAGCTCGCGTGCGGCATCGACCCGAACGCGAAGGGCGACCTGGACATCCCGGTGTACGCCACCATCGCCGACGCGCTCGCGAACAAGGAGTTCGACGTGCTCGTCGACTTCACGCAGCCCAACGTCGTGGAGGGCAACCTCCGCGAGGCGCTGCCGGCCGGCGTGGACTGCGTCGTCGGCACGACGGGCCTGTCGAACGAGAAGCTCGAGGAGCTCGCGGAGCTCGCGCCAGCGGGCACGTGCCTGTTCTACGCGCCGAACTTCACGACCGGCGCCGTGCTCATGATGCAGTTCGCGAAGGCGGCCGCGCCGTTCTTCCCCGAGGCGGAGGTCATCGAGCTGCACCATTGCAACAAGAAGGACGCGCCCTCCGGCACCGCCGTGCGCACGGCCCAGATCATCGCCGACGCGCGCGGGTTCGAGAGCGCCGCTCCCGGCAAGGAGACGGAGATGCCGGGCATGGAAGGCGCGCGCGGCACGTTCGTGGACGGCGTGCCGGTGCACTCGGTGCGCTCCATGGGCTTCGTCGCCAGCCAGGAGGTCGTCTTCGGCTCCCTGGGCCAGACGCTCACCATCCGCCACGACTCATGGGATCGCCAAAGCTACATGCCGGGCGTGCTGCTGGGCATCCGCAGCGTGGGGGAGCGCGAGGGCCTCGTCGTCGGCCTCGAGACCTTCATGGACTAACGCCGCCGCGCGCATGCCATCGCCTGGGAGGTGGCCGGTCGCTCGACCGGCCACCTCCTGCATTCACCGGTCGATTGAGCGCGCTCGGTTGTGCGCCTGTTCCCGCTGCCGTACAATGCACGGATGTTTACGAACGAACCACCTGCGCAAAGGAGACAGATATGACGGCAGCCTCGCAGCCCCGCTTCGGGCGCATGATTCCGGCCATGGTCACCCCGTTCGACGAGAATCGCGAGCTCGACCTCAAGCGCGCGCAAGAGCTCGCACGTCGTCTGGTCGAGGGCGGCGCCGACTCGCTCATCATCAACGGCACCACCGGCGAGAGCCCCACGGTGTTCTACCCGCAGAAGATCGAGCTGTTCAAGGCCATCGTGTCCGAGATCGACGGCCAGGTCCCGGTCATCGCCAACGTGGGCGACAACTGCACGCAGGACACGGTCGACTTCGCGCGCGAGGTCGAGCAGCTGGGCGTCGACGGCTTCATGCTCGTCGTCCCGTACTACAACAAGCCGCCGCAGGAGGGCCTCTACCAGCACTTCACGACCATCGCGAACGCGGTCGAGCTGCCCATCATCCTCTACAACATCCCGGGCCGCTGCTCGGTGAACATGACCGCCGAGACCACGCTGCGCATTGCGAACGGGTGCGACAACGTCATCGCCGTCAAAGAGGCGTCCGGTGACATGGACCAGGTGAAGGCCATCGTCGACGGCGCGAAGGAAGGCTTCAGCGTCTACTCCGGCGACGACTCCGCCACCTACCAAATCATGCAGCTCGGCGGCGTCGGCGTCATCTCCACGATCGGCAACGTCGCGCCGGCGCGCATGAAGGAGATCGTCGATTTGTGCGCTGCGGGCGAGTGGGAGAAGGCCGCCGAGGCGAACGAGCGCCTGCTGCCGCTCATGAAGGGCCTCTTCGCCACCGCGAACCCCATCCTCGTCAAAGAGGCCTTGAAGCTCATCGGCTTCCCGGTCGGCGGCGTGCGCCTGCCGCTCGTCGACGCCACGCCGGAGCAGTCCGCGGCCCTCGAGCAGGTCATGCGCGAGGTGGGCGTGCTGTAAGCGCGCGGACACAGACACCGCACGAAACGGCAGGCGGACGCTCCGCCTGCCGTTTCTTGTTTCAACCGCGATTGTCCATTTCGTGACGCATTGAGCGGGCATTTCCCGCCTCCGCTATAATCGACCGGATACAGGCGGGCCCATGCGGCCCGCTCGCTTTGAACGGAAGCGCCTGAGGCGCTGTGAGATACCGCATACGCCGCGAGCGCGCAGCGCGCTCGCCTGAGGAAAGGAGCCACATGGCCGAGGAAGAGATCAAGCAGGGGAGCCGCGCGAAAGGCGGCTCCAGCGAGGGCAAAAGGAAGAACACGCGCTCGTACAAGCACGTTCAGCTTGAGCGCAAGCGCCCGCAGCTCACGCGCGGCGAGGACGAGGGCCGCGCGCCGTCCCGTCAGGGCAAGCGCTCGGGCGGCTCGTCGGCGGCGGGGAAGGACCCCAAGGCCAAGCTCAAGGTGATCCCGCTCGGCGGCCTTGACGCCATCGGCAAGAACATGACTGTCTTCGAGTGCAAGGGCGACATGATCATCGACGACGCGGGCCTCATGTTCCCGGACGACGACCATCCGGGCGTCGACCTAATCCTGCCCGACTACACCTACGTGCTCGAAAACGCTGACAAGCTGCGCGGCATCGTCATCACGCACGGCCACGAAGACCACACCGGCACCCTGCCGTACCTGCTGAAGGACCTTGACCGCAAGGTCCCCATCTACGCCACCAAGCTCACGCTCGGCCTCATCGAGGGCAAGCTCGCCGAACATCGCGTGAAGAACGCCAAGCTCATCGAGATCAAGCCCGGACAGCAGGTCAAGCTCGGCTGCATCACGGCCGAGTTCTTCGCCGTGAACCACTCCATTCCCGGCGCGGTGGGCGTCTTCTTCCAGAGCCCGGCCGGCAACGTGCTGCACACCGGCGACTTCAAGCTCGACCAGAGCCCCATCGACGGCGTTCACACCGACTTCGGCGCGCTCGCGCGCTTCTCGAAGATCGGCGTCGACCTCATGATGAGCGACTCCACCAACGCCATGAACCCGAACTTCACGCGCTCCGAGGCCGAGGTGGGCAAGGTGCTCGCCGGCATCATCAGCCAGGCCACGGGCCGCGTGATCATCGCGTCGTTCGCCAGCCACATCCACCGCATGCAGCAGATCTGCGACGCGGCCATCGCCAACGGGCGCAAGGTCGTCGTCACGGGTCGCTCCATGATCCAAAACACCGACATCGCGCGCCGTCTTGGCTACCTGCACATCTCCGACGACGACCTCATCGACGCCTACGACCTGAAGGGCATCCCGCCGGAGAAGATCGTCATCATGTGCACGGGCTCCCAGGGCGAGCCGCTCTCGGCGCTCGCGCGCATCGCCAACGGCGAGCACAAGACCATCGACATCGAAGAGGGCGACACGGTCATCATCTCCGCCACGCCCGTCCCGGGCAACGAGAAGGCGGTCACTCGCGTCATCAACTCGCTCGCGAAGATCGGCGCCGACGTCTACGACAAGAGCCGCGCGCGTGTGCACGTGTCCGGTCACGCCGGCGCTGAGGAGCTGAAGCTCGTGCTCTCCATCGTGCAGCCGCGCAACTTCATGCCGGTCCACGGCGAGGCGACGCACCTGCGCGCGCACGCGAAGCTCGCCCAGGACGTCGGCATCCCGGAGGAGAACGTCTTCATCTGCGAGAACGGCGAGGGCCTGGAGCTTTCCGCGAAGGGCGTGCGCCGCGGCGACTACGTTCAGAGCGGCATCGTCTACGTCGACGGCCTGTCGGTGGGCGACACCTCGCAGGACGTGCTCGACGAGCGCACCACGCTCGGCTCCCAGGGCATCGCCATCGCCACGGCCCTCGTCGACGCCCGCAAGAAGGAGGTCGCCGGGCCGGTCAGCGTCGAGACGCACGGCATCACCGGCGGCGACGACCCCGACGTGCTTGACGACCTGGCCTACGCCGTCAAGCGCTCGCTCACCAACGTGCTCGGCAAGGGCGGCTCCGCGAAAGACTGGGAGCGCGCGTGCCGCCAGTCCCTGCAGACGGCGCTGTGGGAGCGCACGAAACAGAAGCCGATGGTCATCGCGACCGTCCTCGAGGCGCCGCGCGCCTAGCGCGCTCGCGCGCCGCGCCGTGCGCGGCATTACCGAAACGCAGTACGAACGCAGCACAACCAAGGAGCAGCAACCGTGACCCGAGGGTCGACACAGAACGCGAAGGGCGGCAAGCAGGCCGCCAAACACCAGAAGAGCACGCCGGCGCGCCAGCAAGCGCGCAAGCGCACCTCGCGCGCCGCACGCGCGGAGGAGGAGCAGCGCGCACGCCTGCTTGACGACCGCTCGCGGCGCGACATCGTGGGCGTCGTCATCGCTGTCCTGGCCATCGTGCTCTTCGTCATCGTGGTCATGCCTTCCGACGCGCTCATCACGCACCTGCTCTCCACGGGCCTTCACAGCGCGCTCGGCATCGGCTGCTACATCCTGCCGTTCGTGCTGCTCGTGGTGGGCGCCGCGTTCCTGTACCGCTTCGAGCGGCCCAACGCCTCCGCCCGCATCGCCATCGGGCTTGCGCTCGTGTACCTGGCCATCCTCGTGCTCATGGCGCTCTCTTCGCCGGGCGCGGCGGAGAATGCCCAGATGGTGTTCAACGAGTTCACGCTGCCCGAGCGCGGCGGCTACGTGGGCGCCGGCGTCGCCTGGGTGGGCCTGACGCTGTTCGGGCAGGTGGTGTCCACGGTCGTCATGGTCGGCGTCCTCATCGCCGGCCTCGTGGTCGTGGGCTTCTCGCTCTCCGGCGTCGTGGAGCACGTCCGCGGCCTGCTCGTTCCGTCCGACGACCTCGACGGCGACGACGTGACGGCGCTCGATTCTCCGCCGTACGCGCGCGTCAAGCTCAAGCGCGACCACGCGCCGGTGCAGCATGCGCGCGCGAAGCGCACGCCCCCTGCCGTCGATGAGGCGGCCGAGACGCGCGCGCTCGACGACGCCGCAGCCACCCGCACACTCGACGACACCGCGGCCGAAGAACCCCTCGACCGCGCCGCCACGCGCGTCCTTGCCACGTCCGCGCCCAAAAGCTTCGACGAGCCGAAGGCCGAGCCGGCGCGCGCCATCACGCGCCGTTTGGGCGCCAAGCACCGCAGCGAGGCGAAGTCCGCTCCTTTGCCGGCCCGCCGCCGCGAGGTGCCGCCGTCTGCCACCCCGCATCCCTCCGAAGGGTTCACGCTGCCTTCGATGGACATCCTCAACGTCTCGGCCGACGAAGAGGCCGACCGCGAGAGCGAGGCCTCGCTCGCCGAGACCGGCGCGCTCCTGCAGGAGACGCTCGCCGACTTCGGCATCCACGCGGAGGTCGTCGGCTGGGTCGCCGGCCCCACGGTCACGCTGTTCAAGGTCGACCTGCCCGCCGGCGTGCGCGTGAGCCGCGTGACCGCGCTGACCGATGACATTGCGCTCGCGCTCGCCGCGCCGGGCGTGCGCATCTTCGCGCCCATCCCCGGCACGAACTACGTGGGCATCGAGGTGCCGAACCGCGTGCGCCAGAACGTCCTGCTGGGCGACGTGCTGCCGGGCGCCAAGGGAGGCCCGCTGGAGATCGCCATCGGCAAGGACGTGGAAGGCCAGCTCATCATCTCCGACCTCGCGAAGATGCCCCACCTGCTCATCGGCGGCACCACGGGCTCCGGCAAGTCCGTGTCCATCAACGCCATGATCATGTCCATCCTCATGCGCGCCACGCCCTCCGAGGTGCGCTTCATCATGATCGACCCGAAGCGCGTGGAGTTCACGCCCTACAACGGCATCCCGCACCTGTACGTCCCCGTCGTCACCGAGGCGAAGGAGGCGGCGAGCGCGCTGTCCTGGGGCGTGGCCGAGATGGAGCGCCGCCTGAAGGTCTTCTCGAAGGTGGGCGCGCGCAACATCAGCCAGTACAACGCCAAGGTCCAGAAGGCCCACGCCGACGCCGAGGCCGCCGCGGCCGCAGGGAAAGGCGACGGCAAGGACGCGCTCGAGGGGGCGGAGGTTCCCGCGGACCTTGAGAAGGAGCTGCCCTACATCGTCATCATCATCGACGAGCTTGCCGACCTCATGATGAACGTCGGCAAGGAGGTGGAGTTCTCCATCAGCCGCATCGCGCAGCTCGCGCGCGCGGCGGGCATCCACCTGATCGTCGCCACGCAGCGTCCGTCCACCAACGTCGTGACCGGCCTGATCAAAGCGAACATCACCAACCGCATCGCGTTCAACGTGGCGTCGGGCATCGACTCCCGCGTCATCCTCGACACGCCGGGCGCCGAGAACCTTATCGGCCTGGGCGACTTGCTGTTCTCGAAGCCGGAGTACGCCAAGCCCCAGCGCATCCAAGGCTGCTTCGTCTCCGAGGACGAGATCAACGAGGTGGTCGAGGCGCTCAAGGCGCAAGGGGAGCCCGAGTACCACCAGGAGATCTTGAGCACGAACCTCATCACGCTCGGCACCCAAGCGCCCGACGGCTCCGGCGGCTCGTGCGAGGCCGACGACCCGCTTCTGTGGGAGGCGGCCGACATCGTGGTCTCGAGCGGCCTTGGCTCTACTTCCAATATCCAACGCCGACTGAAGGTGGGCTACTCCCGGGCTGGGCGTATAATGGACATGCTTGAGGAAAAGGGCGTGGTGGGGCCGCCCAACGGCAGCAAGCCCCGCGAAGTACTCGTAGACGCCATGGAGCTCGAGACGCTCAAGGCGTTCGAGGCTCACGACGACGACTCGGAGGTTTGATCGTGGCAGCACATCACATGAGCTTCGGCACCATCTTGCGCGAATCGCGCGAGCAGAAGCGCCTCGACCTGACTGTGGTGGCGCGCCGCCTGCGCATTCGCCCGGACATCCTCGAAGCCATCGAGGACGCCGACTTCACGCGCATGCCGCCGCGCGGGTACACGCGCAATATGGTGAACGCCTACGCGCACTTCCTGGGGCTCAACGCCACGGAGATCACGCGCATGTACCTTGACGAGTGCTACGCCTACCAGACCGGCGCCGCCCGGCCCAGCGGCCGCGGCCACGGCTTCGACATGGGGGGCGGACGGCACGGCATCCAGGGCGAGCTGCGCCGCGATGCGTCGGGCCGCCGCCGGTTCTCCGACGGATACCGCACGGAGGAGACGTCCCGCCTGCAGCACACCGGGCGCATGGCCGGGTCGCGCCTGCAGCGGCCGTCGTCCTCGCGCAGCGCCGTGCAGGACATCCAGTACAGCAACTTCTATTCTGGCACGTCCCAGCGAAACCAGGTGAAGCCCGCTTCCAAGCTGCCCTTCATCATCGCAGGCGCCATCATCCTCGTGCTCGTGGTGATCGTCTGCGTGCTGCTGTTCGGCCCCAAGCAGGCGACCACGAACGCCACGCAGGACGTCATGCCCGTCACGGGCATCTCCGAGTCCGGCAGCGCCGCCGAATCCTCGTCGTCCGCGGCCACGTCGGAGAGCTCGAGTTCTGCCGAGCAGGCGCAGCAGAACGAGCTGACCGAGCCCACCAAGACCGTGGTCGAGTATTCGGTGCCGGACGGCGCAAGCGTCTACCTTGAGGTGTACGTCGACGGCGCCGCCGTCGTGGCGGACGACATCACGGGCCCCGAGCGCGAGTCCTTCGACGTCACGGGCACGATCGAGTTCAACGTCGTCGCCGACGAGGGCGAGGTCACGATCACGCAGGACGGCCAGGAGGTCGCCCTGACCGACGACGACGGCAACGGCGTCATGTCGCTTACCATCGACTTCGCCGACGTGCTCGCGAAATGGAAGGCGGACCACCCGGACGCGGCGTCCGCCGCCAGCGCCGCGGGCGCCGACTCGGGCTCGTCTTCCGCGAGCGCCTCCTCCTCGAGCTCGTCGTCCAGCGCGACCGCGGACGACACCGAAGAGTAGGCCGCGCGAACAGCACAGAGCGCATTCCCCATCGGCCGCCGCAGCCCGGCGGCCGATTGCATGAACGAACGAAAGACCGCAAGGCAGAAAGGACCGAACATGGCCAAGGAATCCAGCTTCGACGTCGTGTCCACCGTGGACATGCAGGAGGTCGACAACGCGTACACGCAGGCCAAGAAGGAGCTGAAGCAGCGCTACGACCTGAAGGACACCGACTCCGACATCGCGCTCGACAAGGCGAAGCGCACGCTCACCGTGTCCGCCCCGAGCGACTTCGTGGCCGGGCAGGTCATCGACATCCTGACCTCGAAGCTCATCAAGCGCGGCATCGACCTCGGCGCGCTGCAGTGGGGCAAGGTCGAAGCGGCGTCCGGCGGCACCGTCCGCCGGACGGCCACCATCGTCGAGGGCATCGACAAGGAGACCGCCGGCAAGATCAACAAGGACATCAAGGCCCAGAAGTTCAAGGCGAAGGTGCAGATCGAAGGCGACAAGCTGCGCGTGTCCTCCGCGTCCATCGACACCCTTCAGGACGTCATCGCGTTCCTGAAGGGCCAGGACTACGGCCAGCCGCTCCAGTACGTCAACTACCGCTAAGCGAAGGCGAGACCGCATGAACGCTGCCAACGCGCAAGAGCGCGTCTGCTTCATCACGCTCGGATGCGCCAAGAACGAAGTGGACACCGCCGACATGAAGAAGAAGGTCCTGGGCGCGGGATTCGCGCTCGAGGACGACCCCGCTTCGGCTGACGCGGTCGTCGTGAACACCTGCTCGTTCATCCAGGCGGCCACCGAGGAAAGCCTCGAGGCCATTTTCGACGTCGCCGGCCTTGAGAACTTCCAGCGCGGCGACGCGAAGCTCATCGTCGCCGGCTGCATGCCCGCGCGCTACGGCGACGATTTGGCCGACGAGCTCACCGAGGCAACCGAGCTCGTCCCGTGCAGCAAAGAAGACGACATCGCCGCCATCCTGCGCTCCATCCTGGGCGCCGAAGAGCGAGCGGAAGGGGAGGCCGAGACGGCCGCCCGCGCCGCCGACCTCGGCTCGCAGCCGAGTGCCTACGTGAAGATCTCCGACGGGTGCGATCGCTTCTGCAGCTACTGCACCATCCCGTACATCCGCGGCCGCTACCGCTCGTTCCCGCTGGACGAGATCATGGCGGACATCGCCGAGCAGGTGGAGGCCGGCGCGCGCGAGATCGTCTTCATCGCGCAGGACACCGGTCGCTGGGGCGACGACTTCGACGAGCCCGCCACGCTCGCGCAGCTCATGGCCGCCGCCGCCGAGGCATACCCGGACGTGTGGTTCCGCGTCATGTACATCCAGCCCGAAGGCGTGACCGACGAGCTGCTGGACTGCGTGGCGTCCCACGACAACATCGCGTCGTACTTCGACGTGCCGCTCCAGCATTCCGACGAGCGCATCCTGCGCGCCATGAACCGACGCGGTTCGCGCGCCGAGTACGAGGCGCTCGTCGCGCGCATTCGCGAGCGCGTTCCCGGCGCCATCGTGCGCACCACGCTCATCGCCGGCTTTCCGGGCGAGACCGAGGAACAGTTCGACGACCTGTGCTCGTTCGTGGAGGAGGCCGACCTCGACTACGTGGGCGTGTTCCCGTACTCGCAGGAGGAGGGCACCCGTGCCGCCCGCATGGACGCCCAGCTTGACGAGGACGTGAAGCAGGAGCGCGCGCAAACGCTGCGCGACGTGGCGGACGCTGTGTCCACCGCGCGCGTCGCGGCGCGCGTCGGCCAGGAGATGGACGTGCTCGTGCTGGGATGCGAAGAGGACGGACAGCTCTTCGGCCGCGCCCAGTGCCAAGCGCCCGAAGTGGACGGCGTGGTGTACGTAAACGCGGGCGAGCCCGGCGACGTCGTCCGATGCCGCATCGTCGACACGCTGCTGTACGAGATGGAGGGAGAGGCCCTGTGAGCGCGGACGCGAAGCTCTGGACTCCCGCCAACGTCGTCACCGTCGCGCGCATCTGCGGCGTCCCGCTGTTCATCGTCGTGATGCTGAGCCCCTGGCCGGAATGGCTGTCGTTCTGGCCGGACGCTGCCCTCTGGAAGCCGTGGATCGCAACGCTCGTGTTCATCGTGCTCGCGGCGACGGACGGGCTTGACGGTCACTTGGCCCGCAGCCGGAACGAGGTGACGAACTTCGGCAAGTTTGTCGACCCCCTGGCCGACAAAATCCTCACGACCGCTGCGCTGCTCGTGCTCATCGAGCTCAAGGTCCTGCCTTCCTGGCCGGTGTTCATCATCCTGTGCCGTGAGTTCATCGTGGCGGGCATCCGCATGCTCGCCGCCGCTGAAGGGTCAGTCATTGCCGCGAGCTGGTACGGCAAGGCGAAGACCGTCACGCAGATCATCGCCATCGTGCTCTTCCTCGTGAAGGACTCCTCAGTGGTCGTCGACGCCTTCGGCGCATGGTACCCCGCGCTCTACGCCGTGTCGTGGGCCGTCATGCTCGCGGCGGTCGTGCTCACCATCGTCTCCATGCTCGACTACTTCTCCAAAGCGCGCGATCTGCTCGGCTTCGCCCCGAGCAAGAAGGCGCAGCGCGCGGACGACGGCAAGGGCGCGCGCGAAGCCGCGAACGAACGTCGCAACGCCGCGCAGGAGCCGGGCGCAGCGCCTGCAGCTGTGCACGCTCCCGGCGCGGTCTGCGCGGACGATGCCGATGCTCCGTCTGACGTCGAGCTGCGCACCTTGGCCGAAGCGGTGCTCTCCACCGCCCGCAAACGAGGCGCGACCGTCGCCACGGCGGAAAGCCTCACGGGCGGCCTGATCGCCGCGACCCTCACGTCCGTGCCCGGATCATCCGACGTTGTGGAGGGCGGCGTGGTGAGCTACACCTTCGACGTGAAAGAGCGCCTCCTCGGCGTGAGCGCCGCGCGTTTGGCCGAAGCGGGCGCTGTGGACGAGCAGGTGGCGCTGCAGATGGCCTGCGGAGCAGCGGAGCAGACGGGAGCGAGCCTTGCCGTGGCGGTCACGGGCATTGCCGGCCCCGGCGGCGCGGAGCCCGGCAAGCCGGTGGGCACGGTGTGCTTCGGCCTAGCGGGCGAGGGGTTCTCGTCCACGGCGCGGCGCGCGTTCGACGGAGACCGCGAGGCGGTCCGCCGCCAGACCGTGGCGTTCGCGCTCGAGCTCCTCCTGTTCGCGCTCTCGGACCGACCGCGTCCGTAACACTATGCCCTGCACCGGCGAGCGCGGCTAGTAACTCGGCTCCTTGATGCGCGCTGCGCGTCCGCCCGCATCGAGCGCGCGACCAAGCCCCGCGCGCTCGTCCGCGTCACGCGCGCGAGCCAAGCCCTGCGCGCCCCAAGCACGCTCCGTGCACGCCCCGGGCACGTCCTTGCACACTCCCTGCGAGGACGTGCAAGGTTCTGTCAGATTGCCGTCAAAATCCAAGCGTGAAGGCGGCAAGGTTTGTACGCTACGATAGGCTCGTGGCCGGCCACGCAAGAGAGGCGCATCCCAAACAAACGTACGATTTTGATTTGACGTGCAAACAAATGTACGTATAATTGCTGTGTACGCAGCTGAATTGAAACAGGAGAGACCTGCATGGATCAAGACAAAGAGAAGGTGCTCAAGCTCACCACCGATCAGATCGAGCAGAAGTTCGGCAAAGGCTCCATCATGACGCTCGGGAAGGACGGGCAGCACCTTGAGATAGGCGTCATCCCCACTGGCTCGCTGCCGCTCGACGCCGCGCTTGGCATCGGCGGCGTTCCGCGCGGGCGCATCGTCGAAATCTACGGCCCTGAGTCCTCGGGCAAGACCACGCTTGCCCTCCATGTGCTGGCGGAGGCGCAGGCGCTCGGCGGCATCGTCGCGTTCATCGACGCGGAGCATGCGCTCGACCCCGTGTACGCCGCGCGCTTGGGCGTCGATATAGACGACGTCCTTATCTCGCAGCCTGACACGGGCGAGCAGGCGTTGGAAATCTGCGACATGCTCGTCCGCAGCGGCGCCATCGACTGCATCGTCATTGACTCCGTCGCCGCCCTTGTCCCGAAGGCCGAAATCGAAGGTGAGATTGGCGATGCGTCCGTCGGCCTGCAGGCACGCCTGATGTCGCAGGCGCTCCGCAAGCTCGCCGGCTCGCTGTCCAAGTCCAACACCACGTGCATCTTCATCAACCAGCTGCGCGAGAAAATCGGCGTCATGTTCGGCAACCCCGAGACCACCACGGGCGGTCGCGCGCTGAAATTCTTCTCCAGCGTCCGCATTGACATTCGCCGTATCGAGTCCATCAAGCAGAACGGCGAGATCGTGGGCAACCGCGTC
>DVLD01000138.1 GCA_018715725.1 Candidatus Aveggerthella excrementigallinarum | reverse complement strand
GCGTACGCCTTCTGGCCGTTCACCTTGATGGCGGAGTAGACGGGCGGCAGCTGCTTGATGCGCCCCACGAGCTCGGCGGTGCGCGCTATCGCGACGTCTTCGCGGTACAGCTCGCGCGGGATGGGCGCGGTCTTGCACACGCGCCCTTCGGCGTCGTCGGTCTCGGTTGCGACGCCGAACACGACGCGGACCTCGTAGGTCTTGTCGTGGCCGACCAGGTACGCGTCCAAGCGCGCCGCCGGGCCCACGCACACGAGCAGCGCCCCGCTCGCCAGCGGGTCGAGCGTGCCCGTGTGGCCCACGCGACGCTCCCCGAACACGCGCCGTGCGCGGTTCACCACGTCGTGCGAGCTCACGCCGCAGGGCTTGTCGACGCCCACCACCAGGCTCAGACCGGAGCTTCCTCGCTTCGCCATGGCTACCGCTCCCCCGTGTGCGAGGACAGCGCCTCGAGCAGCGCGGCGCGCACGGCGGGGATCGCCTCGTCCAGCGCGCCTTCGAACGTGAACCCGGCGGCTGCCCGGTGGCCGCCGCCGCCGAATCGGCGCGCCGTCTGCGCGACGTCGGTCTCGTCCTTCGCGCGCAGGCTGCCGCGCACGCACCCGTCCTGTTCGCGCAGCATGCCGGCGGCGCGCACTCCGCGAATGGAGCGCAGGGTATCGACGAGCGGCTCCGCGTCGGCGCGCACGGCGCCCAGCTCCTCGAAGTCAGCGCGCGTGACGTACGAGAGCGCGAGCCCGCGCTCGAGGTCGACCTCGGAGCGCGCGAGCATGCGCTCCATCAGGCGCACCGACGCGAGCGAGCGGTTCTGGAAGAACGCGACCGCCGCCTCGGACGGGCGCGCGCCGGCGGCGGTCATCTCCGCCGCCGCCTGGAAGCACGCGGCGTCGGTCTGCTGGTAGCGGAACCCGCCCGTGTCCGTCATCAGGCCGGCGTAGGCGCACTGCGCGAGCTCGGCGGTCGGCTCGACCCCGAGCTCTTTCACCAGGCGCCACACCAGCTGCGCCGTCGCCGGCGCGTCGGGATCGACGTAGTTCAGCTGCGACATGGCGCGGGGCACCGCGTGATGGTCGATCGTGATCGTGAGCGGGCAGCGCGCGTGCACCGCGGCCGCGTCGCCCAGGCGCTCGGGCGTCGGCACGTCGACGGCGACGAACGCCTCGGGCGATGCTGCGTACGCGGCCGCCGGCACGAGGTCGTCGGCGCCGGGGAGCGTGC
This sequence comes from Candidatus Aveggerthella excrementigallinarum, assembly GCA_018715725.1. Classification (GTDB taxonomy): domain Bacteria; phylum Actinomycetota; class Coriobacteriia; order Coriobacteriales; family Eggerthellaceae; genus Aveggerthella; species Aveggerthella excrementigallinarum. The sequence continues at coordinate 1,289 of DVLD01000138.1, read as the reverse complement.
GCATGCCGGCGTCGAGCGCGTCGGACTGCGCGAGCAGGCAGTCAACCCGCACGCCGAGCGCCCGCAAGGCGTGCGCGAGCGCAAGCTGCGAGCCCAGGCAGTCGCCGTCGGGGTTCACGTGGCCGCAGATGGCGACGGACGTGACGCCCCGAAGCCGTGCGGCGATGGTGGAAAGGTCGGTGTTCGTCTGCGGCGTGACGGCCATGTCTTAGCGCTCCTCGTCGTCCTGGACGACGTCCTCGTCGTACTCGTCGAAGTCGTCCTCGTCCCACGCGTCCTCTTCGGCGGCGCGCGCCGCCTCCTCCGCCGCGGCGGCTTCCGCCGCCTCGCGCTCGGCGTTCTTGGCCGCGGAGTCGGCGTTGCGCTCGAAGTCCGCGTTGAGCGCGGTGGAGATGCGCTCCGCCTCGTCGACGCTCGTGTCGAGGATGAAGCGCAGCTCGGGCGCCACGCGCCAGGACAGCTGGCGCGCCATGAGGGAGCGGATGCGGCCGCTCGCCTTGCGGAACGCCGCTGCCGTGCTCTCGTAGCGGCCGCGCTCGGCGGTGTAGTAGACGTTGCAGTAGCTTCGGTCGAAGCTCACCTCGCAGCCCGTGATGGTCACGAGGCGCAAGCGCGGGTCGGAGATGTCGAAAAGCAGGATGGACGCGATGACCTCGCGCGCCTGCTCGTTCACCTTACGGCTGGATGCCCCCTGTTTCATGGAAGTCGTCCTTTCTCGTGAGCTTCCGCTCGTTCGTACACGAAGGCGGACGAGAGTATACCGCCTCTCGCCCGCCTCGATTCATGCAAACCGCGCTCTTCCGCGCGTTACTCGGTGCGCTCCACCTCGACGACCTTGAAGCCTTCGATAAGGTCGCCCAGCTTGATGTCCTGGTAGCCGTCGATGCCGATGCCGCACTCGTACCCCTGTTTGACCGTCTTCACGTCGTCCTTGAAGCGGCGCAGTGAGCTGATCTTGCCCTCGAAGATGACGGTGCCGTCGCGGACGATGCGCACCTTGTCGTCGCGGGAGATCTCGCCCTCGGTGATGTAGCAGCCGGCGATGGTGCCCACCTTCGGGACCTTGAAGGTCTCGCGGACCTCCGCGGTGCCCGTGTCCTGCTCCACGATGTCCGGGGACAGCAGGCCCACGCGGGCGGCGTTGATGTCCTCGATCGCCTGGTAGATGACGCGGTACAGGCGGATGTCAACCTTCTCCTTCTCGGCCTGCTGCTTCGACTTGCCGGTCGGGCGGACGTTGAAGCCGATGATGATGGCGTCGGACGCCGCGGCCAGCGTGACGTCGGTCT
>DVLD01000137.1 GCA_018715725.1 Candidatus Aveggerthella excrementigallinarum | reverse complement strand
AGCCGGTGTGCCTCATGGACATGGGCACCATCGGCGCGAAGTGGCTGAAGAAGGAGGGCGTGCTCAAGAACCTCGACGAGTCTGAAGAGATCAACGCCTGCACCGTCAAGGTGAAGGTCGACGTCGACGGGGAGGACCAGGATTGGCTGTTCCTCTTCAAGAACGAGACGCACAACCACCCGACCGAGATCGAGCCGTTCGGCGGCGCGGCCACCTGCGTGGGCGGCGCCATCCGCGACCCGCTCTCCGGCCGCAGCTACGTATACCAGGCCATGCGCGTGACCGGCGCCGCCGACCCGACGGCCCCGGTGTCCGAAACGCTCACGGGCAAGCTTCCGCAGCGCAAGATCGTGACCGAGGCCGCCGCCGGCTACTCCTCGTACGGCAACCAGATTGGCCTGGCGACCGGCCAGGTGAACGAGCTGTACCATCCCGGCTACGTGGCCAAGCGCATGGAGATCGGCGCCGTGGTGGGCGCCGCGCCCGCCGCGAACGTGCGTCGCGAGACGCCGGCGCCGGGCGACAAGATCATCCTGCTCGGCGGCCGCACCGGCCGTGACGGCATCGGCGGCGCCACGGGCTCGTCCAAGGCGCAGAAGGTGGAGAGCGTCGAAGAGTGCGGCGCCGAGGTGCAGAAGGGCAACGCGCCGGTCGAGCGCAAGCTGCAGCGCCTGTTCCGCCGCGGCGACGCCTGCCGCCTCATCAAGCGCTGCAACGACTTCGGCGCAGGCGGCGTGAGCGTGGCCATCGGCGAGCTGTGCGACGGCATCTCCGTGAACCTGGACGTCGTGCCGAAGAAGTACGACGGCCTGGACGGCACCGAGCTGGCCATCGCGGAATCCCAGGAGCGCATGGCCGTGGCGCTCGCCGCCGAGGACGTGGAAGAGTTCCTGGGCTACGCGCGCGAAGAGAACCTGGAGGCCACCGTCGTGGCCGAGGTCACCGAAGAGCCCCGCATGCGCATGACGTGGCGCGGCGACGTGATCGTCGACCTCTCCCGCGAGTTTTTGGCGTCCAACGGCGCGGCGAAGCACCAGACGGTGCGCGTCCTGTCCGCCGAGGCGTACGCCGTGCCGGCCGCGTGGACGGAGGGCACGCTGGAAGAGCGCCTGCGCGCGGTGCTGACGGATCTGAACGTTGCTTCCAACAAGGGCCTGTCGGAGCGCTTCGACTCCACCATCGGCGCGGCAACGGTGCTCATGCCGTTCGGCGGCAAGACGCAGCTCACGCCGTCCATGGCCATGGTGGCGAAGTTCCCGGTGCTGGGCGAGACCTCCACGGCGAGCGCCATGGCCTGGGGCTTCAACCCGTACATCATGGAGTGCGACCCGTTCGCGGGCGCGTACCTGTCCGTGGTCGAGAGCGTGGCGCGCCTGTACGCGGCCGGCTACGCGGCCACTGACGACCGCGGCGTGTACCTGAGCTTCCAGGAGTACTTCAAGAAGCTGCGCGCCGTGCCGGAGCGCTGGGGCACGCCCACGGCGGCGGTGCTCGGCGCGCTCATGGCGCAGGTGGACCTGGGCTTCGGCGCCATCGGCGGGAAGGACTCCATGTCCGGCAGCTTCGAGGAGCTTGATGTTCCGCCCACGCTCGTGAGCTTCGCCGTGGGCACGGGACCGGTGGACCATGCCACGTCGCCCGAGTTCAAGCGCGCGAACAGCCGCGTCGTGCTCGTCCGTCCGCGTTACCGCACGGGCGAGGGCGCGATGCCGCTCGTGCCGGAGGCGGAGAGCTTCCGCGCGGTGCTCGATCTCGTGCGCGAGCTGACGGCGCGCCGCGACGCGCTTGCGGTGGCCACCCCGGGCTACGGTGGGCTGGCCGAGGCGCTGTTCAAGATGTGCGTGGGCAACCAGATCGGCCTGGACGTGCGCGGCGTCAGCGCTGACGAGCTGTTCGCTCCGGCGTACGGCAGCTTCGTCGTGGAGCTGGCGCGCGACGACTTCGAGACGCCGCACGCTGACGAGGGGCATCCGTTCGAGGTCGTGGAGCTGGGCGTGACGACCGAAGCGTACGAGCTGGTGGTCGGCGGCGAGAAGCTCGGGCTCGCCGCGCTGCAGGAAGCGTGGGAAGGCGCCATCGAAGGCGTGTTCCCGTACCGCACGCCTGCCGAGGAGCGTGCCGCCCTGCCGACGGTCGAGGCGGTCTCGTGGAGCGAGCGGGCTCCGCTCGTGCTCGACCACACGCTGGCCCGCCCGAAGGTGGTCATCCCGGTCTTCCCGGGCACGAACTGCGAGTACGACTCCGCTCGCGCCTTCGAGCGCGCGGGCGCCGAAGCGCAGGTGCTCGTGATCAACAACCTCACGCCCGAGGCCGTCGCCGAGAGCACGAAGGCGCTCGCTGAGGCCATCCGCGGCGCGCAGATGGTCATGCTGCCGGGCGGCTTCTCCGGCGGCGACGAGCCGGACGGCTCCGCGAAGTTCATCACGGCGTTCTTCCGCGCGCCGGAGGTCACCGAGGCGGTGCGCGACCTGCTGCAAGTGCGCGACGGCCTGATGCTGGGCATCTGCAACGGCTTCCAGGCGCTCGTGAAGCTGGGCCTGGTGCCGTACGGCGACATCCGCCCGATGGACGACGCGTGCCCCACGCTCACGTTCAACGAGATCGGCCGTCACCAGAGCAGCCTGGTCCGCACGCGCGTGGCGTCGAGCCTGTCCCCGTGGCTGTCCCGCTGCGAGGTGGGCGACGTGCACACAGTGGCCATCAGCCATGGCGAGGGCCGTTTCGTGGCGAGTCCGGAGCTGGCAGAGCAGTTGAAAGCAGCGGGCCAGATCGCCACGCAGTACGTGGACGAGCACGGCGTGCCGTCCATGGACCTGTCGGTGAACCCGAACGGCTCCGTGCTGGCCATCGAGGGCATCACGAGCCCCGACGGCCGCGTGCTGGGCAAGATGGGCCACACCGAGCGCTCGGGCCACGGCTTGTACCAGAACGTCCCGGGCGACAAGTACCAGCCCCTCTTCGAGGGCGGTGTGAGCTACTTCACGGAGTAAATCCGGCCGCAATGCGCATCCATGCCGAACGGGCGTCCCTTTGCGGGGCGCCCGTTTTGTTTGCGAGCGCTGGCGCAGGCGCTGGTGCGGGGATTCGTTGCGGGACGTTGTCGCAGGGCGCCATGGGGCATCGGTGCGCCCGTTGTTGGGGGCGTTGCCGCAGGGCTTTTGCAGGGCATTGTCCGCCCGCGCCGATGAGAGCATCGTCGCGGGCGCCCGTTCTGGTGCGACGGTCAGTTTGCCGCGGGAGGAAAAAGCGCCTCAGAAAAGGCCTCAGCGCCGGAGTCCTCCAGAATGGCAAAAACTCACCGATGTGAGCTGTCCGTACGGCGAGGAAAGCGCTAATCGCCTGCATTCATTCCGTGACAACCGGCATTCAGTCGGCCAGAAGGCGGAACTCTTCAAGGCGACAGCTAACATCGACCTCGTTTTGCCATTTCGCGCCGCCCGCGCCCTGCAGAGGCTTTGCCGCCTGATTAGTGGCGCGCTCCGGCGGCGCCTTTACCGCATGAGCCGGTCGATGCCGTGGCAGGTGAGCTCGCTCAGCAGCTCTGCGGCCTCGTGCGGCTCGACCGCCTTGCCGCCTTTCACCCACTGGCGATAGAAGTCGAGCGCCGTGGAGCGGATGAAGTTGAGGACAAGCTCCATCTTGTCGTCCGGAAGCCACGCGAAGGGGTTGTCCCCTGCGCTGCGGTAGCGATTCATCTGGTCGAGATAGAGCTTCTTCCCGAAGTCGTCGTACGTGCTAGGGCTGCAGATGAGGAGCTCGGTGGAGAGCGGCTGCTCCGTCAGGAACAGGAAAAAGCGCTGCGCGTGACCCCAGATATCCTTCGGCTTGTCCGGCGTGGTCTCGCGCTCCGCGAAGAACGTGTTCATGATGTCGTCGAGCAACGCCGAGTACAGCTCTTCGATGGTCTCGAAATGCAGGTAGAACGTCTTGCGGTTGATGCCTGCGCGCTCGGTGAGCTCTTTGACCGTGATGCGTCCGGCGTCCTTCTCGCAGACAAGCTCGCGGAAGGCGTCCTTGATGGCACGCCGCGTTCGCTCCACGCGCGGGTCGATTCTCTCTCCGTCCACCGCATCCTCCTTGGTGCGCGCGGCGTTGCCGGCCGCGCGCGCTCGCTCCCTGCTCCCCCTGGGCTTATGACCAGTTTTTCCAAAGTGTGGCTTAAGCGACGCGCTCTGTCCACTGGGCAGTGCGTCGCCATCCTCCCGCGCCTAGACTCCCTGCGTGAAGGCAGGAGGCGGCAGCTTGAAGAGCGACCGCATCGAGCGCGCAGTGGCGCTCGCGCGGGCGGGGCCGCCTTGTGCGTACGACGAGACGGAAGGAGAGAGGATGTCCACCATGGAAGGGGGAGCTCGGTCTTTCAGCCGAAGGGGCTTCGTCAAGGCGGCGGGCGCCGGCGCGCTTGGCCTTGCCGGCGTGGGCGCCATGGCGTCGACAGGCGCGTGGCTGGGCCCGGCGGGCGCTCAGGACGTGGCAGACGAGCATGTTGCATACACGTACCATAACGAGCACTGCCTCTGCAATTGCATGCTGAAATGCACGGTGCGCGACGGCCGCCTGTGCATGATCGAGCCGCGTCCGAACGAGGACAAGCGGTTCCAGAACGTGTGTCTGAAAGGTATTTCCGAAATCCAGCATATCTACGGCGAGGCGCGCCTGCAGTCGCCCATGAAGCGCGTGGGCGAGCGCGGCAGCGGCGAGTTCGAGGTCATCTCGTGGGACGAGGCGTTCCAGACCATCGCCGAAGCGTTCAAGCAATGCCAGGACGCTTACGGCAAGGACGCGCTGTGGATCCAGTACTCCACCGAGGCGCAGCAGCGATTCACCCCGCTTCTGGCGTCGCTTCTGGGCGCGCAGGCGGGCGGCATGAACGGCTACGACATGGGCCAGGGCAACGGTCAGGGCCAGGCGTTCGGCTGGGACGGCATGTTCGCGAAGAACACCATCTGGGAGTGGCCGCAGGCCAAGACGGTCTTGATGGTCAATTGCAACGTGGTCGAAACCGGCATGATGTGGTCGCGCGCGTTCTTGGACACCATGGACGCCGGGACGCGGATCATCTGCTTCGACCCGCGTTTCAGCGCGACGGCCGCGAAGTCAAGCGAGTGGGTCCCCCTGAACCCGGGCACCGACCCGGCACTGTTCCTCGGTTTCGCGAACCATATCCTGGAAAACGACCTGTTCGATCGCGAGCACGTGCTGGCGAACACCGCGCTGCCGTTCCTGGTGGACGCGGAGACCGGCCAGAGCGTCGGCGAGCCGCGCACGTTCGTTGATCCGGCGTCCGGCAAGGAGTCCCCGTCCGTGCGCTTCCTGGTGTGGGACACTGTCTCCAGCTCGGCGCGTCCGTACGACGAGGCGGGCGTGGTGCCCGCGCTCGAAGGCGAGTTCACGGTGGACGGCCGCGCCTGCACCACGCAGTTCACGCGCCTGCGCGCCGAGATGGCGGAGTACACCCTGGAATGGGCCGAAGGCGTCACCGGCGTGCCGGCGGCCGACATCGCGCGCATTGCCGAGGAGTACGCAGCGGGCCCGTCCATCATCTGCAACGGCGTCGGCGGCATCGACAAGTACGGCAACAACGACGTGGCCGGCCACGCCTACGCGCTCGTGGCCTCGATCACGGGCAACTACGGCAAGCGCGGCACGGGCTGCGGCATCTACTGCTACCATGTGACGCCGTACAACGCCACGCTGGGCGCCTGGCCGCTTCCGGAGGGCGCGAAAGCAACGCCGAGCACGATGGGCTTCTACGACATCGTGCAGAAGCCGAACAACGTGCACGCGGCGTTCTTCTTCGGCGACATCCCCACGCAGAAGGCGGCGAACTGGAACAAGACGCGCGCATGGCTGGAGTCCCTTGACTTCGTGGCGCTGGCCGACATTTACCACAGCTCGGTGGCGGACTACGTGGATTTGGTCCTGCCGGTGTGCTCGAAGTTCGAGTGCGCCGACGAAGTGGGCGGCATCAAGTGCGCCAACGCGCACATCCTGGAGAACCAGAAGGTCATCGACCCGCTGTTCGAGTCGAAATCGGACTTCTATATCGAGAAGGGCATCGCAGAGGCCATGGGCCTGGGCCAGTACTATCCCGAAAACGGCGAGGAGTTCGCCCGCGCCCTGCTGGACTCCGACGACCCGCTCATGGCCGGGATCACCTACGAGCGCCTGGCCGAAGAGGGCGGCGCTGTGCGCCTGAACGGCACCGAGAGCTTGCTCGCGCCCGAGGTCGGCATGTCCTACGCCACGCCGTCCGGCAGGCAGGAGCCGTATTACGAGAACCTCCTGGCGTACGGCCAGGCATTCCCGCGCTGGGAGGAGCCGCAAGAGGCCTACGCGGGCAATCCGCTGCGCGAGAAGTACCCGCTCTCGTTCATCCAGAGCCGCTCGCGCTTCCGCGTGCACTCCACGTACACGGGCGCGGCGTGGATCCAGCAGCTGTTCGAGCCGCACATCGAGCTCAACCCGGCCGACGCCGAGGCGCGCGGCCTGGAGGACGGCGCGCAGGTTGAGGTGTTCAACGACCGCGGCAGCTTCACGACGGTGCTGCGCCTGAACGAGTCCATCCAGCCGGGCAGCGCCTACATGGCGGAGAGCTCCTACGCGAGCGCGCTCGACGGCACCATGATGCAGAGCGTCTCGAACGACACGCTGAACGAGCGCGGTTACGCGCTGCCGTACGGCCCCATGATTCCCTACAACGACACCCTGATCGAGATTAAGAAGGCGGGTGAATAAGCCATGACGAAACTGGGTATGGCGGTGGACCTGCACCGCTGCATCGGCTGCAACACCTGCGCGCTCGCGTGCAAGATGCAGAACAACGTGCCCGACGGCATGCTGTGGAACCGCGTGCTCACGGAAGGGTGCGCGCAGTTCGACGGCGCAGAGGGTACGTACCCGAACCTCACGCGCACGTACCTGCCCATCGCATGCCAGCACTGCGACAACCCGGCCTGCCAGAAGGTCTGCCCGACGGGCGCCACGTACACCGACGACAAAGGCCGCGTGGAGATCGACTACGAGAAGTGCATCGGCTGCCGCATGTGCATGGCGGCCTGCCCGTACAACGCGCGCGTGTTCAACTGGAACGAGCCGGCGCGCTCGACGGGATTCGACTACGGCGACGCCGCGGTGCCCGCGCGCTCCCGCGGCGTGATGGAGAAGTGCACGCTGTGCAAGGAGCGCACCGACCGCGGTGACGTGCCCATGTGCGTGCTGTGCTGCCCGGCCGACGCGCGCATCTTCGGCGACCTGGACGATCCCGACTCCGACGTCTCCGTGGCCCTGCGCGAGAAAGAGGGCTTCACGCTGCTGGAAGAGAAGGGCACGCGCCCGAAGGTCCAGTACCTGGACTACTAGCCTTGGTGTGACCTGCGATTCCCTGTTTGGAGGGTTTACTTATGACGACGAAACTCAAAGCGGTGCTGGGAGTGCTAGGCGCGCTCGTGGCGGCGGGCGTGGCCTGCTGGGCCTACCAGCTCATGAACGGCCTGGGCGTCACGGGCATGAGCAATGCCAACTCCTGGGGCCTCTACATCATCTGCTTCATGTTCATGGTGGGCTTGTCTGCCGGCGGCCTGATCGTGGCGTCCTCGGCAAGCGTGTTCCATGTGGCCGAGTACAAGAAGGTGGCCTTGCCCGCCATCATCCTGTCCACGGTGTGCATCTGCATGGCCGGCATGTTCGTGCTCATTGACCTGGGCGGCATCCAGCGCGTGTGGCGCATACTGACCGGGCCGAACCCGGTGTCGCCCTTGTTCTGGGACATTTGCGTCATCACG
>DVLD01000136.1 GCA_018715725.1 Candidatus Aveggerthella excrementigallinarum | reverse complement strand
TACAACACGGCGTCGGCGCGCAACACGACCGCCATGGCCGACGTGGAATCCGGCTCGTTCTACACCGAAGCGGCCAATTGGTGCGTCGCGCAGGGCGTCATCACCGGCGTGAAAACCGCCTCCGGAGCCCTGTTCCAGCCCAACCGCGCCGTCACGCGCGAAGAGGCGGCGGCCATGCTCGTGCGCTTCGCGCAGCAGCAAGGCGCCGATATCGCCCCTTCCGCGAAAAATGGCGCTTCCCTCGGTGCGTTTTACGACGTGCAGGACTGCAGCAGCTGGGCCGTCTCCCCGCTCGCCTGCGCGCACGAGCACGGCATCATCAGTGGCTCGGGGAACTACCTCCGCCCCCAGGACGCGACCACGCGCTGCGAGGCAGCGGCGCTCCTGAAGAAGACGATCGAGCTCATCGAAGGCCCGCGCAGGCGCTAAACACTCCCCCTTCGCACGAGAGGACCCGCACGAGAGGACCTGCACAAGAGGACCCTGCCGGCTTGCTGCCGACGGGGTCCTTCGCGTTCTTGCCTCGGCTCTTTCGGAGCGGCGGCCATTCCAGCCAACGCGCCGGCGCGCGAGAAGGCTTCGCGCCTACCTGCCGCCTTCGAGGCTGTCGATAATGGTGATGACCAAGCCCTTGATGCTGTTCTCGGTCGTTCGGTACGGGGCGATACGAAGCGTGTAGAAGCTGCCGTTCATGGAAGAGACCTCGCGGTCAATGGGCGTGAGGTTCTTCAACACCTTCTTGGCGTCCTCCACGATGTCCTCATCGGGGAAGCTGTGCGCGAAGATCTGGATCGGCCGTCCCACGTCGTGGTCCATGAGCTGGAATTCGCGGCCCACGTACTCCGTGAACTTGCGGATGTTGAAGTTCTCGTCGATGAACAGGATGCCGATCATCGTCGAGGACAGGAAGTTCGACAGGTCGTTCGTCGTCATCGTGAGCTCGTCGACTTTCTGCTGGTATTCCGTGTTCACCGTGTAGAGCTCTTCGTTGACGGATTGAAGCTCCTCGTTGGAGCTCTGCAGCTCCTCGTTCGCCGTGAGCAGCTCCTCGTTCGCGGCCTGCAGCTCTTCGTTGACCGTCTCGAGCTCGCCGATCGTGGCCTGCAGGTCGTTCTGCGACTCGCGCAGCTCGAATTCGAGGTCGGCGATACGGCGCGCCGTCGTGGTGTTGATGTCGTACTTCTCCACCACGCCTTCGTCGACGTTGACGCTACGGTTCTCGATAAAGAGCATGGCCGTAAGGCTGGGGTCCATGCCGCCCGGCATGGGAATCGGCTGCACCACCAGGTCGATGACCTTGCGACCGCTCGGGCAATCGACCGAGATGTCCTCGTACGTAATCGAGGCGTGCTCGGTGCGGCAGCGCGAGAGCGCCGTGGAGGCGGCCAGGCTCAAATCGTCGTTGATGATGTTGAACAGGTTGAACGACGCGCGGCCCGGCGCGATGGAGAGGTAGTCCATATAGCCGCCGAAGAAGTGGATGACGTCGTTGCGCTCGTTGATGACCACCGACGCCGGCAAAAAGCGCTCGAGGTACTGCGTGTAGACCGCCTCGAGCCCGTAGTCGGAACCGGTCTGCCCTTCCGCCGCCTGCCGCTTCGGAGGCGCGGTCTGCACGTTCGGCACGCTGAACGACGTGGGCGTGGGGTTCTCCATCTTGCCCGCGCCGTTATGGATGTAGATCTTCTCCGTGCTGCACGCCGGCTGGAAGACGTTCGGGTATTCGTTGGCCGTCTCGCTCTTGCCCAGGAACAGGTAGCCGCCGTTCTTCAAGGCGGAGTGGAAGATGGCGAACAGGCCGCGCTGCAGCACCGGCTGAAAGTAAATCATCACGTTGCGGCAGCAGATAAGGTCGAGCTTTCCGAACGGCGGGTCGGAGAGCATGTTGTGCGGCGCGAAGATGATCATGCGCCTGATCTCTTTCGAGATGTGGTATTCGTCGTTGCGCTTGGTGAAGAAGCGCGCCAACCGCTCGGTCGTGACGTCATCGATGATGCTCTCGGGGAAGACGCCCTTGCTCGCCTGCTCGATGGCCTTCACGTCGATGTCCGTGGCGAAGATCTTCACGTCGCGACGCACCTGCAGCTCGTCGAGCACCTCGCGGAACAGGATGGCCACGGAGTAAGCCTCCTCGCCCGTGGAGCAGCCGGCGCTCCACACGCGGATGGGCTCGTTCTCGTCGGCGTTCTGCACGATGTTGTACACCGCATTGCGCTTGAGGACCTCGAAGTAATCAGGGTCGCGGAAGAAGTTCGTCACGCCGATGAGGATCTCCTTCACGAGGATGTTCACCTCGTCAGGGTTGTCGTCGAGCGAGCAAGCGTACTCGGCCAGCCCGTTGCTGTGCGTGACCACGATGCGGCGCTCGATGCGGCGCAGCACGGTATTGCGCTTGTAGTACGTGAAGTCGATGCCGCTCTCCTTCTTGAGCAGCACGTAAATGTGGGACAGGCTCTCCTCGTCGGAGAACAGCGCGTCGCCCGCCTCCGGCAAGAGCGCCAGATGGTAGTGCGTGAAGTTCAAGATCTCGTCGGAGATGTCCGGCGGGGCGAGGACCCAGTCCACAAGCCCGGTGCCGATGGCGCTGCGCGGCATGCCGTCGAATTTCGCGCTCTCCGGCGTCTGGACGATGGCCAGACCGCCGTTCTCCTTCACGGCGCGCACGCCACTCGTGCCGTCCGAGCCCGTGCCCGAGAGCACCACGGCGATAGCGCGCTCGCGGCACTCCTCCGCCAGCGAGGTGAAGAAGATGTCGATGGGATGGTTCAGCATGCCGTGGTCGTAGTTCGACAGCAAAAGCCGCCCATTGCTGAGCGTCATGTTCTTCTTCGGCGGGATAAGGTAGACCGTGTTGGCCTTCACTTCCATGTCGTCCTCGACCTGAAGCACCTCCATGTCCGTGTGCTTTCCCAGGATGTCCGCCATAAGGCTCTTGTAGTCGGGCGAAAGGTGTTGAATCACCACAAAGCTCAGCCCGCTGTTCGAGGGCATGGAGCGGAAGAACTCCTGGAGCGCCTCCAGGCCGCCCGCCGAGGCGCCAATGCCAACGATGAACGGGATGCCGCCCTCCGCACCCTGCAGAGGCGTACTCTGTTGCGCCATGCGCGACCTCCTTGTCGCAGAATCGTCTTGCGCCCTTCTCGCATGGTGCGGCGCCGCCACGCGGCGTCCCGGCCGTGCGCGCTTCGGCTCGAATTCAGCCATGGGAATGGGCTTGGTGCCATCATACCCCGGGACACGGGCGCAGCCTTCGTCAATCAGGGCTGTGACCTGTTCTTTTATCGCGGCGCCCTCTGCCATGCGCGCTGTTTCACGGTCCGCGCGCGCCGCTCCCCCGCCGCCCAACCCAGTTGACGCGCTTGGTATAGTGAGGGAACGCGCGGTGCGGCGGCAGCCCACGCGCGCCCGCCCCCAAGCGCCCGGAGGATGACATGGCCGCGACCCTGCGCACGAAAACCCGCCTGTCCTGGAAGCTCGGCGTCGCCCTGATCGTGACGCTCGCGCTCTTGTTCTGCTGGAGCATCGTGCTCGTGAAGGACAAGCTGCTCTCCAACGCCGACGACATGGGCACGCGCCTGGCGGAAAGCTACGCCGCCGAGGAACAGATCCGCTTTGCCACCTACGAGATGCTCATGGCTATCGGCGCGCAGTACCTGGACGACCAGATCGCCGCCGGCGACGCGCCGGAGGAGATGGAGGCGTGGCTCGCCTCGTACGCCAGCTACCTGGCGCAGGTGCTCGGGGCGGACATCATCGACCCGTACGCCGTCATCGACGGGAGCATCGTGGCGGCGATCCCCTGGGAGGGCGACAGCAGCTGCGACTACGCCTCCTCCGAGTGGTACCAGCGCGCTCTGGACGCCGAGGGCGCCGCAACGTTCACGAACGCCTACACCGACGCCGTCACGGGCGTGCGGGTCGTGACGCTGTCCATGCAGCTGGCAGGCGAAGGCAACGTCATCGCCTTCGATATCGCCCTTGACGAATTCCACACCCACCGCAACCGCGCCAGCATGCCCGACGGCAGCTCGTACTACCTGCTCGACGGCAACGGCACCTTCGTGTACGCCGACTCCGCGCTCGACCTGTCGAACCCGGCCTCGCAAGACTACCTGCACGAGCTCTTCGACCGCGTGCGCGACGGCAGCCTGGAAGAGCACTCCGCCTCTATTCGGGACATCGAGGGCGCCAACCGCGGCGTGTACTACACCGTGCTCGACAACGGGTGGACGGCAATCATCACCATCCCGCTCGAGAACATCCTTCAGGACGGGTGGGACGCCACTATCCTCTCGCTCGCGCTCGTGAGCCTGCTGCTCGTGCTGGCCATCATCGGCATCGCCGTGTACGAGAGCCGCAAGAACCGCCGCATCGAGCACATGGCCGAGACGCTGCGCATCCTGGGCGACACCTTCTACGCCATCTACCGGATCGATTTGCGCAACGGCACCTACGAGACGATCAAGTCCTCCGACGACGTGCGCGACGTGCTCGGACCGCGCGGCTCGTACCAGCACTTCCTTGCAGCCGTCGGCGACGTGGTCGAGGCGAAAACCTACGCCGTGTTCGAGGAGGCGTTCACGCCCGAGAACATCCGCCGTCTGGCGTACGAGGGCGTCGGGGAGTTCGGCGGCGACTACCGGCGTCGCTTCGGCGAGGTCTACAAATGGGTGAGCATCAAGGTGACCTTCAGCGACCAGCTGGGCCCCGACGAGGCCATCATGAGCTTCCGCGAGATCGACGACGAGAAGCGCCGCCAGATGCAGCAGCAGACACTGCTGGAGAACGCGCTCAACTCCGCCAAGCAGACCGCGCAGCGCAAGAACGACTTCTTCAGCAAGGTCTCGCACGACATGCGCACGCCGCTCAACGCCATCATCGGCCTGGCCGACCTGGCGAAGCGGAACACGGACGACCCCGCCAAGACCGCGCACGACCTTGCGCGCATCGAGCAATCTGGGCAGACGCTGCTCACGCTCGTGAACGACGTGCTGGACATGTCCCGCATCGAGCAGGGCAAAGGCAGCACGCTGGACGTGGTGCCCATGGATCTGGCGAAGTGCGTGCGCGACGCCGCCTCGCAGTTCGACGTGCAGGCCGCTGCCGAGGGCAAGGAGCTCATCGTGAGCGTTGACGTGGAGAACCCCCATGTCATGGGCGACGCGTTCCGCCTGGGGCAGGCGACGAGCAACCTCATCTCCAACGCGGTGAAGTACACGACGGAAGGCGGCGCCATCGCCGTGGAGCTCAAGGAGGTCTCCGTCGGCACGAAGGTGAACAAGTACCAGATCGTGGTGCGGGACTCCGGCATCGGCATGACCGAGGAGTTCCTCGACCACATCTTCGAACCGTTCGCGCGCGAGACCACGTTCTCCCCCATCAAGGTAGTGGGCACGGGCCTGGGCATGCCCATCGTGAAGAGCCTCGTCCAGCAGATGAGCGGCGAGATCGCCGTGGAAAGCGAGCTGGGCGTGGGCAGCACGTTCACCGTCACGCTGCCGCTGCAGCCGGCAGCGGGCATGGACCACCTAGGCGACACGCCGGAAGAAAGCGCCGCAGCGGACGATCTCGACCTGACCGGCATGACGGTGCTCGTGGCCGAGGACAACGAGATCAACATGGAGATCGCCTGCGAATACCTCGACATGATGGGCGCGTCCACCATCCAGGCATGGAACGGGCGCGAGGCGGTGGAGGCGTTCGCCGGCACCGACGTGGGGGCGGTGGACGCCGTGCTCATGGACATGCAGATGCCCGAGATGGACGGCTGCGAAGCGTGCGAGGCCATCCGCGCGCTCGACCGCTCGGACGCGCGCACGGTGCCTATCATCGCCGTGACGGCCAACGCCTTCGCCGAAGACGTCTCGCGCACCACCGCCGCCGGCATGAACGGCCACGTCTCCAAGCCCATCGACTTCGCCGCCCTCATGCAAGCGCTGCAAGAGGTGCTGGCAGGTGAAAAAGGGTCAGGCACTTTTTCACATTCCTGACGTCCTCGGTGGGCATGACAAGGCCCCCTGGCAGGCCTTTGGTCCGCCAGGGGGCCTTGTCTCGTTCTGGGAGCTTTTGCCTCATGTGAAAAAGTGCCTGACCCTTTTTCACATTCACGTCAGCCGTCAGGCCGGCGTGACGTTCACCGCGCACACTTTGTACTCCGGCGCCTTCGACACCGAGTCGAGCGCGGCGTTCGTGAGCCAATTGCTGTTGCCGTCCTGGAAGTGGAAGGGCATCCACACCTGGCCCTGGTTCGTCTTGCCCGAGACGCGCGCCGTGGTCTCGATGCTGCCGCGGCGTGAGGTCACGCGCACGCGACTGCCGTCGGCGATGCCAAGGCGCTCGGCGTCGGCCGTGTTGATCTCGATGAACGAGCTCCCGCCAATTTCGTCGAGTCCGGCGGTGCGGCCCGTCATAGCTTGCGCGTTGTAGTGGTGCAGCACGCGGCCGGTCGTGAGCATGAGCGGGTAGTCCCAATCCGGAAGCTCCGCCGACGGCTGGAACTCCGGCACCGAGAACGACCCCACGCCGCGCGAGAACTGGCCGACGTGCAGGATGGACGTGCCGGGGTGCTCGGGCGTCGGGCAAGGCCACTGCAGGCCGCGCCCGCCCACCTCGACGCTGTCCAAGCGCGCATGGCTGATGCCGCCGAACGACGGCGTGAGCGAAGCGATCTCGTCCATGATCTGCGCGGGCGTGAGCGCGGGCTGCGGATAGCCCATGCGGTTCATGACCTCGGTGAACACCTCGGTGTCCGGGCGGGCGCCCGGCACCACGTCCACGGCCTTGCGCACGCGCTGGACGCGGCGCTCGGTGTTCGTGAATGTGCCCTCTTTCTCCGCGTAGCTGCAACCGGGCAGCACGACGTCGGCGCGCTTTGCCGTTTCGGTGAGGAACAAATCCTGCACCACGAGGAAATCGAGCGCATCGAGCGCCTTGATGACGTGGTGCGTGTCCGGGTCGGTGCGCACCGGGTCCTCGCCGAACAGGTACAGGCCGCGGATTCGCCCCTCGATCATGGCCGGGAAGCACTCCGTGGCCTTCGTGCCGCGCTCGGGTTTGATCGGCGCACCCCACGCGTCCTCGAACTTCGCGCGCAGCGCGTCGTCCCAGACCTTCTGGTAGCCAGGCAGGTCGTCGGGGCTCGCGCCCATGTCGCACGCGCCCTGGACGTTGTTCTGGCCGCGCAGCGGGTTCATGCCGCCGCCCGCTTTGCCCAGGTTGCCCGTGATCATGGCGATGTTCGAGAGCGCCATGACGCCGTCGGTGCCGGTAGAGTGCTCCGTCACGCCCAGACAGTACACGATGGAGGCGCGCTTCGCCGAGCCGAACATCTTCGCGGCGGCCACCAGGTCGCGTCGATCGATGCCGCACACGTCCTCGGCCCACTCCGGCGTGTACTCCGACACGTTCGCGGCCAGGATCTCGAAGCCTTCCGTGCGCTCGCGCACGAAGCGCTCGTCGATCAAACGCTCGCGAATGAGCACGTTGGTCATGGTGTTCGCGAAGGCCACGTTCGTGCCCGGGCGAATCTTCAGGTGTATGTCGGCCATCTTCGCCAGGCCGATGTCGCGCGGGTCCACCACGATCAGGCGGCAGCCGCGCTCAACGGCGGCGCGCAGCTGCATGCCGATGACCGGATGGGCCTCTTCGGGGTTCGACCCCACGAGCATGATGACGTCCGCCTGCTCAGCGATGTCGCGGATGGTGTTCGTCATGGCGCCCGAACCAAGCATGGTCGCCAGACCGGCGACGCTGGGGGCGTGTCAAACCCGGGCGCAGCTGTCTATGTTGTTCGTCTCCAGGACGGTGCGCGCCATCTTCTGGAAGAGGTAGACGTCCTCGTTCGTGGAGCGCGAGCAGGCGAACGCGGCGAGCGATTCGCCGCCGTGCCGCTCTTTCAGCTCGCTGAAGCGGCGCGCCACCAGGTCGAGCGCCTCATCCCAGGTGGCGGGCTCCAGCTCGCCCGTCGCGGCGTTGCGCACGAGCGGCGTGGTCAGGCGGTCTTCGGACGCCACGAAATCGAAGCTGCCCGAGCGGCCTTTCACGCAGAGCATCCCGCGGTTCGAGGGGCCGTCGGCCGCCTCGGCGTCCACGACCTTGCCGTCGCGCACCACCAAGTCCAGCTGGCAGCCCACGCCGCAGTGCGGGCACGTGGTGCGCACGCGCTTCGTCTCCCACGAACGGTAGCCCGCACGGCGCTTCTCCACGAGCGCGCCCGTGGGGCACGCCTGCGCGCAGTTGCCGCACGACTCGCAGTCCGTGGCACGCCACGCGGGACCGAACGGCGCCTCGATCGTGGTGCGCAGGCCGCGCTTGCCCGCGCGCAGCGTGTGGTTGCGCGCGGCCTCGTTGCAGGCGCCCACGCAGCGCTGGCAGCGGATGCACAGGTTCGGGTCGTAGGACAGGAAGGGGTTCGCGTCGACGACGGGCTCGCTTGCCTCGCGCGCCGGGAAGCCCGGCTCCTCCACGCCCAGCTCGCGGCAGACGGCCTGCAGCTCGCACGCGCCGTTCTTCTCGCACGAGAAGCAGTAGTTCGTGGAGTTCAGGCCGTGGTCGGCGATGACGAGGTCGAGCGCGGTGCGGCGCCAGGCCAGCAGCTGCTCGGAGTCCGTCGTGACCGCCATGCCCTCGCGCGCCGGGGTGGAGCACGAGGGCACCGGGTACGGCTCGCCCTCCACTTCGACGACGCACACGCGGCACGACGCCACCGCGCGCTGGCCCTGCAGATGGCAGAGCGTGGGCACGTGCACGCCGGCAGCGCGCGCGGCGTCCAGGATGGTGGACCCCTCGGGCACCTCGACGGCGCGACCGTCGATCGTCAGGTTAAACATACTGGACCCTCCCCTCGTCCAAGAGGCCGCAGCCGAACTGGTCGCAGCGCAGGCACCGCCCGCACTCCTGCAGCATCTCCTCTTCGCTCATGCCGCCTTCGACGGACTTGTAATCGAGCTTGCGCTCGCGCGCGGGGCGCTCTTCCACCTCCACGCGGCCCGTGGGCGTGCGGTCGTTGGCAACCGGCGCCGGGACGTCGATGTCGCACCGGAGCGTGTGGTGGTACCCCAAGTACTCGTCGATATTGCGCGCGGCCACCTTGCCGGCCGCGATGGCGTTGATGACCGTGGACGGCCCCGTCTGGCAGTCGCCGCCCACGAAGATGCCCTCCATGCCGGCGGCGCGCAGCTTGTCGTCGGCGTCGAAGCAGCCCCAGGTGGTCTGCATGCCGAACTCCTCGAACGGCGCGGCCACCACGTCCTGGCCCACCGCGATGAGCACGACATCGGCCTTGATGCGCTCCTTGGGCTTCTTCGCCGCCACGGGCGCGGGACGGCCGCGCTTGACCGGGCCGATCATCTGCGGCTGGGCGATGAGCGCCGTGCAGTGGCCCGCTTCGTCCACCTCGATGGAGTCCGGCGCCATGAGCACGGTCATCTCCACGCCCTCCGCCACAGCGGCCTCCACCTCCGTGGGCAGGGCGGTCATGTCCTCCTTGCGACGGCGATAGACCACTGTGACGGACGCGGCGCCCGCGCGCACCGACGTGCGCGCGCAGTCCATGGCGACGTTGCCGCCGCCTACCACCACGACGTCCTTGCCCGTGAAGTCCGGGTAGTCGCCGTCGCCGATGCGGCCGAGCATCTCGACCGCGGACATCACGCCCTCGGCGTCGGCGCCGTCCATGCGCAGCGTCTTGCCGCCCTGCGCGCCAATGGCCACGTACACGGCATGGAAGAACCCGGCGATGTCGCGCATGCGCTCGGCGTTGATCTCCTCGCCGCAGCGCACGGTGATGGTGCCCGCCTGCAGCAAGCCGCGGATATCCTGGTCGAGACGTTCGCGCGGGAAGCGGTACGCCGGGATGCCGTAGCGCATCATGCCGCCCAGCTGCTCGCGCGCTTCGAACACGGTCACGCGATGGCCCATGCGCGCCAGGAAGTGCGCGCAGGTCAGGCCGCTCGGCCCGCCGCCGACGACCGCCACGGTGCGCGCGGTGTCCACGCTGCGCGACAGGTTCGGGACGCGGTCCGCCGGCGCGTGGTCGACGGCGTACTTCTTGATGCCGCGGATGTTCACGGGCGCATCGAGCAGGATGCGGCGGCACCGTTCCTCGCACGGGTGCTCGCACACGAAGGCGCACGCCGTGGGGAACGGGTTGTCCTTGCGGACCATGTTCACGGCGTCG
This sequence comes from Candidatus Aveggerthella excrementigallinarum, assembly GCA_018715725.1. GTDB lineage: Bacteria > Actinomycetota > Coriobacteriia > Coriobacteriales > Eggerthellaceae > Aveggerthella > Aveggerthella excrementigallinarum. Next base: position 7,717 of record DVLD01000136.1, on the reverse strand, counting down.
GCGTTGCGCCCCGCGGCGACGAGCGCGATGTAGCCGGGCACGTTCACGTGCGCGGGGCACAGCGTCTCGCACGGCAGCGTCTGGCTGACGCCCGCCTGGCAGCGGCCTTCGAGCACGTGGCTCTCGTACTCCGCCGCGAAACTGTCCATGCCCTCGAGCAGAGCGTTCGCCGCCTCGTAGCCGATGGCGCAGTCCGAGGTGGCGCGCACCATCTCGGCGAGCGCGCGCATGCGGGAAAGCTCGTCCTCCCCCGCTTCGCACGCGAGCACGCGCTTCAGCATGCGCGCAAGCTGCGGCAGGCCGTCGCGGCACGGCACGCACTTGCCGCACGTCTGCGCGATGCCCGCCTGCAAAAGCGAAAGCTGGGTCGCCACCGGGCAGTCGCCTGGCGGCGTCGCCTCAACGCGGCGCATGAAGCGCTCCACGACGGCGCCCATGCGCGCGTCGTCCCGCGCGCGCGGCGCCCTGGATAGTTCAGCCACGTTCATCTCCCCTGTCAAAGCCGGCGGCTCTTGCGCCGGCGTTATCGTTCCTTTCGCGCTCCGGCGCCATCTTTTCCGGCAGCTGGAAGCGCGCACTCCGAAACGTTGATTATAGACCGCCCGCACGCCCTTCAGCGCCGCATCCCACCTATCGGACAGAATGCCCGCATGCGCGGCGTCGTGCGCCGACGTGGGAGGGTGCGCGTATACTGTCCTTGAACCACACTCCCGCTTCGAAAGACACCTCAAGGACTGATGAGCCTATGCCCGAACTGGCCCGCTTTTTTGGAATCGTCATCAAGCTCGTATACCGAGACACAGGACAGCACAACAAGCCGCACGTTCACGTGTACTATGGCGAGTATGAAGCGTCGGTCGGTATTGACGGCGAATTGCTCGCGGGCGCGCTCCCTGTAAAACAGCTCCGGCTCGTCCAGGCGTGGCTCATTCTCCACGAAGAAGAAGCCTACGCTGCCTGGAACAACGCAGTCGCCGGCAAGCCCTTCGACAAAATCGACCCGCTCTCCTAAGGAGGTGCGCATGTACATCGTAAACGGCGTCGCTCACGCTGGGACCCCGCAGCAGGGGCTTAAGGTGGAACGTGCGAAAGTCGTGGAAGACCTCGTGATGCTGGCCACCTTCTCTTCTGGCGAAACACGCTTGTTCGACGCCTCCCCGCTTATTACCATGCCCGCTTTCACCCCTCTCGAAAACCGCGCGGTCTTCGAGGATTTCTTCATCGACCACGGCGTCGTGTGCTGGTGCGGAGGAGACATCGACATCGCGCCGGAGACCATGTACAAGATGAGCTACGAGTACAACACGGCAACTTGACGCCTCGCCGCGCCACGCCCGTCGGCCAGCGCAAAGAAAAGGGACGCCGCCTGCGCGCTGACCGCGCGGGCGGCGTCCCTTTTTCGTGCGCGCATCTCCTGCGCACTCGCGTCGTCAGCGCGCACCTTCCCTCGGCGCGCACTATTCCTTGGCGCGCAGGCCGCGCAAGCGCTTAGCGCGCAAGCGCCTCTTTGATGGCGGCGAGCAGCTCGTCGTACTCCTCGTACGCCGGAACCTCGGGATGGTCGGCCTTGATGGACTCGGTGCTCTTGAACAGGAAGCCGGCGGAGCTTGCCTTGATCATGCCCAGGTCGTTGAAGCTGTCGCCCGCGGCGATGGTCTTGAGGCCGGCGGACTGCAGCGCGCGGACGGTGGTGAGCTTCGACTGGTCGCAGCGCATGCGCCAGCCGGTGATGCGGCCGTCCTCGTCGGATTCAAGCTCGTTGCAGAACAGCGTCGGCCAGCCGAGCTTCTCCATGAGGGGTTTCGCGAACTGCGTGAACGTGTCGCTGATGATGATGACCTGCGTAAGGGAGCGCAGCTCGTCCAGGAACTCCCGCGCGCCCGGCATCGGGTCGATCTGGGCAATGGTCTCCTGAATCTCCTTGAGCCCCAGGCCGTGCTCGTCAAGGATGCCCAGACGGAACGCCATGAGCTTGTCGTAGTCCGGCTCGTCGCGGGTGGTGCGCTTGAGCTCTTCGATGCCGGTGGCCTCGGCGAAGGCGATCCAAATCTCGGGGACGAGCACGCCTTCCAGGTCAAGGCAGACAACGTACATGGCGAATCCTTTCTGCGATGCGGGCGGGGCGGCGCGATCGCAGGGCGCCGCCTTCGAACGCGACCATCATAGACGCACAACCGCCCGATCACGCCGCGCTTTAGGCGAAAGGACGATGCGATGCCCGCAGGAAACACCCTGCTTCCCCACGCTCGCGGCGTGGGCAGACAAGACGGATGTAGCGACTCGAACGCGCTTCCATGCCTGCACTAGTACAGCGTGCCTCCGCCCAACTGCTGTTCTTTCACCAAATCGCCGAGCATCCAGCCGACCACTCCGACATCGAAGTGGTCGAAGATGCGCGGGAAGGACGGGTCCTCCAACGACGCGAACGCTCGCATGTCCTCTTCGTCGAGCACGAAGTCGAACACGTTGAAGTTCTCCTCCATGCGGTCGCGGTGCACGGTCTTCGGAATCACGACGACGTCTTTCTGCACGAGCGCGCGCAGCACGACCTGGCCGATGGTCTTGCCGTGCTTTTCGCCGATTGCCCTCAGCACAGGATTCTCGAAGATGCCGTTCTTCGCCTCCGCGAACGGCGCCCAGGACTCGTGCGCGACGCCGTAGCGCTCCATCACCGCATGCGCCGCGTCCTGCTGGCGGAACGGGTGCGTCTCGACCTGATTCACCGCGGGGGGAATCTCGGCGAGCGCGCACACGTCCACCAAGCGCTCCGGGTAGAAGTTGGACACGCCGATGGCGCGAATCTTACCTGCCTTGAGCGCGTCCTCCATCGCGCGGTACGCGCCCGGGTAATCGCCCATGGCCTGATGGAGCAGCATGAGGTCGACGTAGTCGGTCCCGAGCTTTCGGAGCGTCTCGTCGATGGACGCCGCCGCGCGCTCGTAGTTCATGTTGGAGACCCAGACCTTGCTGGTGATGAACACGTCCTCGCGCGGGATGCCGCTGGCGCGCACGGCGGCGCCCACGCCTTCCTCATTACCGTACGCCTGCGCCGTATCGATCAGGCGATAGCCCACCTCGAGCGCGGCGGTCACGCAGCGCTCCGTCTCGTCAGGAGGGGTCTGGAAGACGCCGAAACCCAGCATGGGCATCCGAACGCCGTTGTTAAGGGTCTTGTACTCCATGGTCGGTCCTTTCGTTTCGGGCAAACTGGAAAGTCGGAATCGAGCGCGGCGCACCGGGACGCCCTGCCCTGTGCCGACCCCGGCGTGAACGCCGTTCCGTTTCCTGGCACTGCGCCCTAGGCCTGCTTGCTGTAGTCGTTGTGCACAAGCACGAAGTCCGGCGCCTCCTCGGGCACCTCGTAGTACGCCTTCTGCGGCAGTACGTTGACACGCGCCATCTCGTCGTCGGAAAGCTCGAAGTCGAAGACGTCGAAGTTGTCGCGCATATGCTGTGGGTCGGTAGTCTTCGGGAAGGTGACAACGCCTTCCTGCAGCATCCAGCGCAGGATCACCTGGGCGGTCGTCTTGCCGTGCGCTTCGGCGACCTTCGCCAGAACAGGCTCGGCCAGCAGCTTCGCGTCGCCGTGGCCGAACGGGTACCAACCCTCCAGGACGACGTCTCCCAGTCCCATCGCGGCCAGCTCCGCTTTCAGCGCGTGCTGGTTCCAGTACGGGTTGAGCTCCACCTGCAGCACGGCGGGCTTGACGGTCGCCGCCTCCATGACCTGCTTGATCTTGTGCGCCGGAAAGTTGGACAAGCCGATAGAGCGGACCTTGCCCGCCGCCACCGCCTCCTCCATGGCCTTCCAGCCGGAGACGTAGTCGCCGTACGGCTGATGGAACAAGAGCAGGTCCACGTAGTCCAGCCCCATGCGCGCCAGCGTGGCGTCGATGTCCGCCCTGCACTGCTCGTACGGGTAGCTCTGGGGGAAGAGCTTCGTGGTGATGAAGAAGTCCTCGCGCGGAATGCCGGACTCCCGCACCACGTTGCCCACGGCGACCTCGTTGAAGTACGCGTTCGCCGTGTCGATATGGCGGTAACCCAGCTCGAGCGCCTGCGGCAGGCACCGTTCGACCTCTTCGGAGGTCATGAGGTAGACCCCAAAGCCGATCGCCGGAATCTCGTGGCCGTCGTTCATCGTGAAGTTGATCATGGCTGGTCCTTTCATCGGAATGCCGTTCTTCTTGATTCGATTCTCGCAAGGCAATGAGCGGAAGTACAATGCACGTTGATTTCCCTTATATGCACGATGTGCATATAAGACTGAAAGACGCCCGAGCGAGCGAAGGGGATGACATGGACATTGAACAGCTGCGGCAGCTGCAGGCCGTCGCGGACCGGGGCACCGTGAGCGCCGCCGCGGAAAGCCTCCACATATCCCAGCCTGCGCTAAGCCGCTCGCTCGCGCGGCTCGAGCGCGAGCTCGGCTGCGCCCTGCTCGACCGCAGCGGCAGGCGCATTGCGCTCAACCACGCGGGCAAGACGGCGCTCGAGTACGCCCGCTCCATCCTGCACGAGGAGCGGCTGATGCGCATCGCCCTGAGCGACCTGGCGAACCGCGCGCGCTCGCTCACGGTGGGCACGGTCGCCCCAGCCCCGCTCTGGCGCCTGACCGCGCTCTCCGTCGAGCGCTTCCCGGAACGCATGCTCTCCTCGCGCACGATGCGCCAGCAGGACGTGGAGCGCGAGGTGATTGACCGCGGCCTGGATCTGGGCATTTCGCGCAAGCCGCTGCACTACCCCGCCGTGCGCTGCTGCCGCCTCATGGACGAGGACCTGGCCGTCAGCGTGCCGAACGGGCACCCGCTCGCCTCCCGCGACTCGCTCACGTTCGCCGACGTCGACGGGGAGGACTTCCTCCTGTTCGGCAACATTGGCTTTTGGCGCGGGCTGGTGGACGAGAAGATGCCCCATTCCGACTTCCTCGTCCAAGAGGACCGCGTGGTGTTCGAGCAGCTTTCGCTCACCTCGCCGCTGCTCGGCTTCGTGACGAACGCCGCCTATCTGGCGGGCGAGATGTCAGGGCGGACGGTCGTGCCCTTGGAGGACGCCGAGGCGCACGTAAGCTTCTACCTGCTTGCCCACCGCGAAGCGAGCAAGCAAGCGCTCGAGCTCTTCGACTGGATCGAAGCGCACGCCGATGCGAAGGAAAACGGCGAACACCACGGAAAGGAGTCGTAATGAGCACGCAGAAAGGAACGTCCCGTCGCCTGCAGGATGAGCTTGCCGCGCTGGCAGACCCTGCTTACCGGGAGTTCCAGGCGAAGCTTGTGCCCACGGTCGAGCCGGCGCGCATCCTGGGCGTGCGGACGCCGGCGTTGCGCCATTTCGCGCGCGAGCTGGCCCGCTCGCGACAGGCTGAAGCGCGCGCGTTCATGGCGCGGCTTCCGCATGCGCTCTACGACGAGAACAACCTGCACGCCGAGCTTATCGGGCTGCTGGCGAAAACGCCCAGCGAGGCGTTCGAGCTGCTGGACGCGTTCTTGCCGCACGTCGACAACTGGGCGACGTGCGACCTCATCCGCGTGCCCGCGTTCAAGCGCGACCTGCCCGCCGTGCTCGAGAAGATTCGCGACTGGACGTCCGCCGCGCCCGAGTACACCGTCCGCTTCGGAGTGGTGCAGCTCATGACGCTGTTCTTGGACGACGCCTTCGACCCCGCGCACCTGCGGCTCGTAGCGGACATCCACCGTCCTGAGTACTACGTCAACATGGCGCGCGCCTGGTACTACTCGTTCGCGCTCATCAAGCAGCCTGCGGCGACGCTGCCGCTGTTCGAGGCGCGCCCGCTCGTGCTGGACGCATGGACGCACAACAAGTCCCTCCAGAAAGCGCGCGAAAGCCGGCGCATCACGCCCGAGCAGAAAGCGCACCTGCAGTCGCTCAAGGTGCCGCACGAGAGAAAGTGACTGCCCTTTTTCTCGTTCGCGCGTGATTGCTTTCGAGCGCAACCTTGACGACGTGGCGCACCCGGAGCATCCGGACGAAGCGCAACGCGCGTGACGAACACGCCCCAGGGCAGGAACAGCCCGCTCGGCGCCGCTCGATTACATCGTGTTTCGAGAGGATTCGATGCAATTGATATTATAGTAGTATCATTTTAGCGCAACGAGAGCGCAGGTACGCAAACACGACCGCGGCCGCCACACTGCGAGCAAGGAGCCTTCATGCCCGAGACCGACAACCACCCCAGCCTGCTCAGACGCCTTGTCAGCCCGAAGAGTATCTCGCGCTTCATGCAGCTGTTCCTCTCGGGCGTTCTGTTCGTGCTGGGCGCGATCTTGTCCATCCTTTTGCTGATGAGCACCTGGTCGCTCGTCAGCATCGTCATCGAAACGCACCAGTTCAACAACAACGAGATTCTGGGCGCCATCGTGACGTGGTTCTTGTACTTCGAGTTCCTGGCGCTCATCGCGAAGTACTACCAATCGGGCCTGCACTTCCCCTTGCGCTATTTCATCTACATCGGCATCACGGCGATCATCAGGCTCATCATCCTCTACCACGACGACCCGATGCACACGCTGCTCTTCTCGCTCTCAATCCTCGTGCTGCTCGTGGCGCTCTACCTCGCGAACACGAAGCTGCTCAAGCGCGACGAGATGCACGACGACCACTGACGATTGCGCCGCGTTCGCGAATGTGAAAAAGGGACAGGCACTTTTTCACATCAGAGGACGCGCAGGACAAGGTACTCGTTCAGCTGGCCCGACTTCCCGTCAGCGCGGAAACGGGCGATAGGGCGCGCGCGGTCGGCCACGGACGCCGCAAGGTCTGTCACTTCCCCGTCGGAGAACCCGTGGCAGTACCGGAACGAGCCCGCGCGGTCTTGCCAGCCGAGAAGCCGGTCGCCCGGGCCGAACGCCCGCACCAGCCGCGCAAGCGCGTGATCGCCCTGCGCCTGCTCCGTGGCCTCCTGCGCCTTGCGCGCCAGGCGCTCGTCGTCCAAGAACCGCCAGAAGGAGACGCACACGATGCCGCCCGGGCGCACGCTCAGCGCAAGGGCCCGCACCACCGCCGCGCGCCATGCCGGCACCGGGACGTGATGCATGAAGCCAAAGCACACGGTAAGGTCGCACGGCGGCATGCCGAACCTGTCCGCGAGCGTGCGCGCGAGCTCGTCCGCGCCCGCGTCCTTCGCCGCGCCCTCTGCCGCGTCCGCCAAGCACGCGAGCACGTCGAGCTCCCGAAAGCGCACCGCAGGCACGCGCGCGCCCGCGCCCTCTGCCGCGTCCGCGCCCTCTCCCGCGCCTGCCAGCGCCACGCAGCTGTCGACCGCGCAACAGTCGCACGCAACGTCCGGAAGCTCATGCGCCAGGAACGCCTCGAAACGCAGGTTGCCGCACGCTACGTCCAGCACGCGCACAGAGGACGGACGCTCCGCCATGCCCGCTGCCGCACGCTTCTCGCCTGCGCTCGCCCCCGCGCCAAGCCCCAGCTCGGCGCGCGCGACCTTCAAACACCGCGACCACCCGTGCCAGGGCGCGCCGCGCGTGGCCGAGAACGAGGCCGCGTTCTCTTCGTAGAACCGGTTGTTCAGCGCGACCACCGCGCGCGCTTCCGTCACGTCCATACAGCGCCTTTCCGCCCTGGCCCTCCCTTGCTTCGCTCTTGCAGTTATACCAGAAGCCCCGCGCGCTGGCCGCTCCGCCCACCCTGCGCGCGGAGCGGCGGGGTCGCGCGCAGGGCGCTCGGCGCGGCCGCCGGCGCCCAC
>DVLD01000135.1 GCA_018715725.1 Candidatus Aveggerthella excrementigallinarum | reverse complement strand
ATGGCGAAGTACACCACGGCGACCACCACGAAGACCACGATGGCGATCAGCTCCTGCGTGATGCCGCTCGTGATGTGGCCGAAGCCGTTGAAGATGCGCTCCCAGTGCTGCAGGTGGAAGAAGACGGCGATGCCGCTCACGGCCAGCAGGACGACGCTCGTGATGAGGGCCGGGAGCTGGACCTCCTTCCCCTCGCCCTTAAAGGCGAGCACGCCCTGGGTCGCGAACACGCCGCACGCCCACGCGAGCAGCGTGGTGAAGATGATCAGAGGCCACTGAAGTTCCATTACTGGTCACCTCCCTGCCACACGCGATCGCGCAGGATGTATGCGAACGCGGGTTCGTTTCCGACATCGTTAAGATGATGCACGTCGGATTCGGCGTATTCCTCGGCCAAATCACCCAAGGTCACACGGTTGCCCGTGTACAGGTTGTCGTACGAGCGGTCGGTGTCATACCCCACCGCCGGCGCCTCGAAGGAGTCAATGCCCTGCTCGAGATCGCCAAAGAAGCGGGCGCGGCCGCCGCACTGGATAACGCACTGGGGCAAGCCGCCCTGCGCAGTGATCTGCGTGCAGAGCGTGCACTTCTCCACGACGCGCTCCTCCTCGTTGAGGTAGCGGACGCCGTAGGGGCAGGCCATGGCGCAGAACTGGCAGCCGATGCACTTCGATTTGTCGATCTGCACGGTGCCGTCGGCGGTCACGTGGCTTGCCTCGGTCGGGCAAACGTCAACGCACGCCGGGTGCTCGCAATGCTGGCAGCCAACGGGCAGGTAGTACATCTCGACGTCGTGCCCAACGTTCTGCGCGTCCGGCTTCAGGTTCGGACCAATGCGCAGCACCTTGTTCCAATAGTTGCCGATCGGCACGTTGTTGACGGCCTTGCACGCAACCATGCACGCGAGGCAGCCCACGCACCGGTTGAGGTCGGTGACGATAGCGTAATGCGTCATGGTTTACGCCTCCTCTCGAATCTCGTAGTTCGGCAGCCAGGCCTTGAGGCGCGGGTCCGTCGGCTCGCAGATAATCTGCGTGCCGTCCTCGTCTGCGCACGGGATGGGATTGCCGTTCGGGCTGTTCTCGGGCGTCGCCTTATAAATCTTCACGGGCACGCCGCGCATATGGGACGAGCCGATGTGCGGGTCGCGGCCCTCGGGATCCCAAATGCACTCGATGTTGCACAGGTTGAAGCCGTGAGTCGGCGCCGGAAGCTCCGGGAACCACCACGCATGCTCGGCGTTCGCCCAGCCGGGAGCGATACCGTAGTACAGGTCGACGCACTCGCGGATCTTGCCCCACTTGGTCTCAATCCATGCCCAGTCGCCCTGCTCCAAGCCAAGCTTCTCGGCATCCTGCGGGTTGACCTCCAGGCGCGGGACCGGCCAGAGCTCGCGACACCACGGAAGCTGACGATGCTCGGAGTGGAAGTACACCGGAATACGGCGACCCGTCGTCAGGATGATCGGGTACTCGTTGGTATCGACGTCGCCATTCGGGCCGCTCTTGGGCTCGTCGAAGTGCGGCAGCATCTCGTGAAGCAGGTCGTAACGGCCGGGCTCGATCTCGTTGGCGCGGTCGACGCAATAGCTCTCGAAGATGATCGGCCAGAACTCCGCCAGACCGGACGGGGACGGCATGCCGAAGTTGTTGACCGGGTTACCGTTCTCGTCGCACGTGAAGAGCTTGCCCGTACAGGCGTCCTTGCCCATGCGCATCCAGCCGGTCTCGAAGCGGCGGTAGGTGCCCCAACGATCGGGCTCGATCTCCTTCGCGTTGATCCAGCCGTGCTCCTGGTAGTACTCGTTGTACTCGTCCCAGGACTTCCACTGGACCTTCGGGTTGGTCGCGGAGTTCGCCTGGAACCATTCGTCCATGCGCTCCATGTAGTCATCAGGCGCCGGCTGCGTGGCGTCGATGAGGGAATTCCACGTGCTGTTCGGACCGCCGACAGCCTTGAAGATGGCGCGGCTGATGTCGTGGTCGAACTTCGTGTCCGCCGGGGGCTCGACGGCCTTGACGGTAGCGCCGATGCCGCCCGAAGCGCCCTGCGAAACGCGGATGTTGTTGAGCTCAATCCAGTGCTGGCACGGCAGGACGATGTCGGCCACCTCGACGCCCGGGTGATGGAACATGTTGATGTCCACCCAGAAATCGAGCGACTTCATGGCATCCCACGCCAGGTTCGCGTTGGACTGGTTCATGAACGAGCCGGACTCGTTGATGCCGCCCTTCAGCGGGTACGGATCGCCCGTCAGGCAGGCGTTCCACAGCTCGGCCGCGTCGGACCACTCGTTGTAGTACGCCGTCAGCGGGAATTTCTCGTAGCCCACCATGTTGGAGAGCGTGTCGATCTTGTCGGGCAGGTTCATCGGGTCGGGCGTGACGCCTTCCACCGGGATGGTGCCCAGAGCGATCAGCTGCGCCTTGACCTCCTGCGGCATGTTGCTGCCGGGGACGGAGGTGGACTGCTCGTCGAGCGGCGAGCGCGTGAGGCCGCGGTTGCCCGCCGGGCCGTCGAAGTTGCCCGTCATGTACATGAGGTGGATGACCGAGCGCACCGTCTGCGTGCAGTTGCCCACCTGGTCGGGGGCGAGGTTCAGGTGGATGCCGCCGTTGCCGTAGTTCTGGCCCTCGGGACGCGTCGCCCACACCAGGCAGGACTCCTCGATCAGCTGCGGATCCAGGCCCGTGATCTCGGAGCACCATTCGGGCGTGCACTCCTCAACGGACTCGACCAAGTACTGCCAGACCGGCTTGGCCGTGTGCACCGTGCCGTCGAGCAGCGTGACCTCGTGCGCGCCCGTCATGTCCAGGTCGATGCCGGCGTCGGGCAGCTCGTGGTACGAGATCGGCGGGAGATAGCCCTGCTGGGACGTGCCCTCGTAGACCACTTCCATCTGGTCGCGCGTCGGCGCCACATGGTTGCAGCCCTCCCACTGGGTGGTGTCGGTGTCCCAGAACACCAGGCCGCCCTGGCCGTTGTTCGCAAGCTTGTTCCATGCGTAGAACTTGCGCGGGGAACCGCCCTCGACCACGTCGGACTCCTTCAGCAGGCGCGTCTTGAGCTTCGTGCCCGCAATGTCCACGGGAGGCGCAGGGGACGCGGCGGTCGAGCCCGCCATCGGCGAGGAGAGCTCATAGTAGCGGCCGCCCGTCGGCTCCATGTCCTCGACCACCAGGAAGGACGCGTTCGACCAGCGCTTGACGAAGTCCCAGTCAACGAGGTCGTGCTCGATGATGATGTGCTGCCAGCAGTTCGCCAGCGCGCCGTCGGAGCCAGGGCGCAGATTCAGCCAGTAATCGGCCTCTTTGCCCGAGCCGGACATGCGCGGGTCGATGCAGATGTGGACGTCGGCCTCGGTCATCTTATCGACCAGGTTGCGGCACGAGTCGTCGTAGTTGGAGTTCTCGGGCGCGGTGCCCCACTGCACGTACACGCGTGGCCCGTCGCGGAGCGCCATCCACGGCGCGCCGTCGACCGAGCTGATCCAGCCCATCAGACGGCGCGGGCCCTTGCAAATCTCGGACGCAAGGTGCGCGTTCGGCGTGTCGAACAGCCACTTGTAGAAACAGTACGGGGCGTAGACCCACTGGCGGGACGTGCCGCACATGTTGAAGATGGCCTGGCCGCCGTACTGGTTCATGATCTCGTTGAACTTCTCGCCGATCTCCGCCATGGCGTCGTCCCAGGAGATGCGCACCCAACCCGGGTCCTCGCCCTTCGGGTTGGTGCGGCGCAGCGGATGGTAGATGCGGTCAGGATGGTATGCCGCCTGGATGGACGACTGCGATTTCGCACAGCAGTTGCCGCTGGACTGGAACGAGCTTTGGTCGCCCTCGACACGGATGGCGCGTCCGTCCTGAACGGTCACCCACACGCCGCATTCCATCTTGCCGCAGCCGCGGCAGCACGTGCGCACGCGCTTAATCTCTCCTCCGCGCGTGCTGGCCGCCTCGTCCTCTGCGAGCGCCTGGAATGACGTCGTGGTCGAAGCCGCCGCTGCCACGCCGGTCACGGCCGCCAGCTTGGCGAAACCACGACGAGTCATGGTGAGCTTCATGCCCATGCTTCTCCCCCTTCTCGTTGTTCCTCTGCGCGGCCTGCCCGCCAACGTGCGATTGTCGCGCGCCGGCCGCCACGGCTTTCGCCGGACGGCTCCTGACTCGGCAACCCAACGCAGCCCTTACGCGCACGATTGTGCGAAGACGCGGCCGCCCTGGCATCATGCAGCACTGCACAACCTTGCCAAACCGGGTCATGCATTCTGCATGATATATGTGTTTTCCCAGGTCATAAGCCTTTTTCGCACATCGTCGCCTTCTTCCTCCCACGGGCGCTCCCGATATAATGGTCTGAGGGGGAATTGAGGGGGACTTCATGAAAGCATGGTCGTCATGGGAGCTTGTGCGCTCGCGCGCACGGCAGCTTGCGCCCGCGGACTTTCTGAACGTGCGAGCGCTCGGCTTCGCTGCGGCGCGCGCATGGGTGTACCTGCTGTTCCTTGGCACCGGCAC
>DVLD01000134.1 GCA_018715725.1 Candidatus Aveggerthella excrementigallinarum | reverse complement strand
GGCGGAAGCGGCGCGCGGCGCGCCCGCAGAAGGGGCGCTCGCGCCGCCCGGGGTTTCAGGCGAAAGCGGTGCGCCGGGAGCGTGCGTCGTTGCGAACGAGCCGACCGTCGCGGCAGGCTGCGCGGCAGCCTGCGCCGCGGACGGCGGAACGGCCGCAGCGCGCGCACCGCGCGGGGGCGTGGGAGGAATGTGCCCGATGCCGGAGGGAACGCCGGGCGAAACGGACGCAGGCCGTGTTGCCGCCCGGGCGTCCACCGCGCACCCGCGCGCCTCTGAATGGACGGACTCGGGCGCCACGTCGACCACGGAATCATGCTGGGGAGCTTGCGGGAGGATGAGCCACAACGCCACGTACACGACGGCGGCGAACCCCGCCGTCACGACGGCGAGCGCCACGGTGAGCACGCGCACGATCACGGTGTCAAGCGCGAAGTATTCGGCCAGGCCAGCGCAGACGCCGCCCAGAACGGCGCCCCGGGAGCGGTACAGCGTCTTGGCTCCGACCACGCGCCCTCCCTTCCTTGCGCCGCGCTACCCTTTCGCGTCCTCCTCTGCGGGAGCCGGCTCCTTCAGGCGAACGACCCCCACGATGGAGATGCGCCGCCGGCGCATGCGCCTGACCACGAAGCGGTACCCGCTCTGTTCGTACACGTCGCCCAGCTGGGGCACGTAGTCCATCGCGGCAAGCAACCACCCGGCAAGGGTGTCGTAATCGTCGGACTCTTCGACCGGCCAGCCCAGCTTCGCCGCGTCCTCGCACGGCAGGCTGCCCTGGACGCGCCATTCGTTCGCGGAGATTTGCACGACCTCGGCGTCTTCCAGGTCTGTCTCGTCGACGATTTCGCCGACGATCTCCTCCACGATGTCTTCGACGGTAATTAAACCATCGGTGCCGCCGTACTCGTCCACGACGATGGCCATCTGTTGCCTATTCGTTTGCATCTCAGAAAGCAGCGGCAAGATGTCCTTGCTGGCCGGCACGAAGAACGCCTCGTGGGCGAACTGGCCGGCGGGCTCGTCCTCGCGGCCTTCGAGCAAGGGCGTGAGCAGGTCTTTGTACTTCACGATGCCGCAGATGTAATCGTGGTCCTCGTGGTAGACGGGCAGGCGCGAATAGCCCGTGCCGCGCATGCGGTCGATGGCCTGGCGCACCGTCTCGACGTCCTCGACGGTGATCATGTCGGCGCGCGGCGTCATGATCTCGTGCGCCGAGGTGTCGCCCATGTCGATGATCTCGTGAATCATGCGCTTCTCGTCTTCGGCGAGCTCCTCGTTCTCGGCGACCATGTCCTTGATTTCGTCCTCCGAGACGCCCGACTCGCGATGGAACAGCTCTGCCCCCAAATCGCGCGAGAAGCGCTTGCCCGCTTCCGTGCGCACAATCAAACCCACCAGTACGATGACGACGACGGCAAGCGCCACCGCCACGACGAGCAACAAGATCTCCAAGCCGCTCATGACCTTTCCCTTCCTTCGTTTCCTCTTCCGGCCTCGCTACAGCACGTACAAGACGACCGCCAGGAAATGGCAGACGCTACCGCCCAGCACCAGCACATGAAACACGGAATGCAGGTAGCGCACCTGCTTGAGCACGTAGAACACGCATCCGAGCGTATAGCACGCGCCGCCCGCCACGAGCAGCGCCAAGCCCGGGCCGGGCAGCGCCGCCACGAGCGACGGCAGGAACCACACAACGCACCACCCCAGGGCCAGGTACAGCACGGCCGAAACCCACCGCGGGCGGAAGACCCAGAACGCCTCGCACGCCACGCCCGCAAGCGCGACCGCCCACACGAAAGCGCCCAGGGCAAGGCCGCCGGCGTCGGCCAGCGAGACCAGGCAGAACGGCGTGTACGTGCCCGCGATGAACAGGTAGATGAAGCTGTGGTCGAGCACTTTGAACACGCGCTTGGCCTTGTCGGCGGCAATGGCGTGGTAGAGCGTCGACATGAGGTATTCGAGCAGCATGGCGATGCCGTAGACGAGCGCGGCGAGCAAGCGCACCCCGCCGCCGTGCGAGACGGCCGTCACGATGAGGATGGGCAACGCCGCGATGGCAAGCAGCACGCCGATGCCGTGGGTGACGGAGTTCGCGATCTCTTCGCCAAGCGTGTATTCCCGCACGTTGCGCGTGCGGCGAACGGCGTTCGCCCGCGTGCCCGCCGGCTCTTCGCGCGCCGCTTGCGCCGTGCGCGGTTTGAACTGCGAAGGCGTCCATGCGTGCGGCGGCTTCGGCGCGGGGCGCCGACTTCGACCGACCGGGTCGGATGTGCGAGAAGTGTTCATGGGGCACACTTTAACACAGAGGGGTATGGCGGCGCGCCAGCAGGCGGCGTGCGCACGTTCGTGAACGTCTACCACGTGACCGACCGCGACATCGACCAGATGCTCGCCACCTCGTGGGCGGATCCCGAAGACGCGCTCCTGTTCGAGGCGGCGCTCCAGCTCGAAGCCGACTTCCTCATCACACGCAATCAGCACGACTTCGAAAGCAGGCTCGTGCGCGCGGTCAGCTGCGAAGGCTTCTTCGAAGCGCTTCGCACCGAACGCGGACTGTCGTACGAAGAAATGAAGCTCCCTGCTTAACGGTTGCCGCCGGGGCGGACCCAGTCGAGCCAGGCTTCGGCGTCCTCCCGGCGCGCGTCCACGAGGGAAAGCGTGGTGCCCAGGCCGGCTGCCGTGGTCACAAGGATGGTGCGCACGCCGGCAGCGCGCTGGAACGGGTTGCTCTTCACGGTGCCGAACTGAATCTTGCGACGCGGCAGCAACACGCTCTCGCGCGAGAACCCGCCGTTCGTGATGGTCATGAACTGGCGATTGAACGCAAAGCTCGATTCGCGGAACCACAGCACCGCGCTCACGGCATCAAGGACAATGCACAGCACCGCAAGCGCGTACAGGACGGCGAACACGAGGTTCACGACGCCGAGGTACGGCGCGACCTCGGCGCGCACGTCCGGCAGCTGCTGCATGGCGAGCATGAGGCCGCCCTGCACGAGCGCCGTGAACACGGCGATCCACAACCCCGAGCCCGCCCAGGTGCAGCGGCGGATGAGCGCGCGACGCAGCGCTACGCGCGCGACCGGGCGCGTCTCCGTGGGCACGTCTGCGAACTCGGGCACGAGACCCGCCAAAAGCTCGGGAACGCGCTCCATCTTCACGAACGGGTGCACCACCAGACCGGTTTTGAGAGCGCTCGCTTCCTGGTCGTCACCGCTTTGGCTGGCGGAGTCGATCTTGCCAAGCGAGACCTCGCAGTAACCCATCACGCGGCGAATGAGCCCCTGGCGAATGATGACGGATTGCACGCGGTCCACGTCGACGCCGTGGAACTTGCGCGAGAGCAAGCCGTGCTCCACTTCGATGCGGCTGTCGCGCCTGCGCGCGCGAAACCCGCCGTACGTCAGGCACGAGCCCGCCGCCGAGAGCGCCCAAAGCACAACGACGACCGCCAAGAACGCCGCGATGCCCGCGACGACGGTGCCGACCGGCAAGCTCGTGCTTGCCGCGAACGCCGCGTTCGCGGCATCGGAGGCGCTGTTGCCGAACAGCTCGAACACAAAGCCGGCCACCTGCGAAAGCGTGCCCACCAAACCGACGACGATAAGCGCGAAGCTCGTGCCGCTCGTGAGGCCCGTGAGCACCAGCTCGCGGTTCGAAAGCCCGTGCTCGTAGGACACCTTCCCGGTGTCGACCTCCATACCGCCCCACACGCCGCGAACATCCTGCAGAAGCTCGTCGGCGCCGTCGAGCACGTTGCGCGCGCCATCGGCCTGCAGCATGCTCGCATCGAAGAGCGCGCCCTCGTCCCCTGCGGCACCCGGCCGAGCCGCCGTGCCGCCGCCTGCCGGAGCGCTCTTGCGCGGCGCGCCGTCCTGGCGTGCGGCGGCAAGCATGCTCGCGGCCGAGACGTTCGCGGAAAGAGGATGGCCCGCCAGGACGGCCTGCTTGCGGGCGAACAGCTCCAAGCGCAGCGTCTCGGCGTCGGCGTTCGTGATGTACGGCACCGTGGCGCCTTCGTTCGCGGCGCCGCCGGCCGTCTCCACCTTCACCGTGCACACGCCCGCCAGGCGCTGCAGCACCGTGGCGGTATGGTTCACCGACTGCACGCGCTGGTAGGGCACGTGCATGCGCTTCTTGGTGAAGATGCCAGAATAAAGGCTGAACTCCTCTTCGCCGATCTCGTAGTACAGGTGACGGTAGCTCCACACGTGCATCACGACGACGAGGGCGCCCAGCAGCACGATGCCGCCGAGCGTCGCTCCGACCGCGACGAGTGTGCCGAGCAGGCCGCCCGCCCCTACGGAGCGAATCTCGAGCAGGATGCCCGGCACGCTGCTCGCCAGGCCCACCGCGATGGCGACCAGGAAGGCGCCAATCGCGCGGAGCGACCCGAGCCAGATGTAGCTGTGGTGCACGAAGTGGCGCTCCGGCGCAGGCCGTCCGAACGCTTCGGCCTCATTCGCCGGCGCCGCGGGCGCCGTGGCGGCAGGCTCCACAAGGAAGCCCGCGGGCATGCCGGCCTCGCCCGGGCTGGGCGCGGAAGCGTGCGAAAGATCGTTTTTCCTCTCCATGGCCTACACGTCCTCTTGCGCGATGCGCGCGAGCTCGGCCGCACGGTCGCGCACGGCGTCGGCCACGTGATTCTCAAGGCCGGGAATCTCGTGCTCGCCCGCCGCCGTGGCCACGGTCACGCTGGAGAGCCCGAACGCGCGCAGGATGGGCCCTTGGCGCGTGTCGGTGTTCTGCACGCGGATGAACGGGATGACGAAGCGCTTGCGCCAGACGATGCCGCGCGCGATGTCCAGGTAGTCCTCGGAGAGCTCGTAACGCCAGCGGGCATAGCGGATGGGCGGCAGCACCGCCAAGAACACGACAAGCGCCACAACGTAGACAGCCGCAAGGACGATGAGCACGATGGTGCTCCATCCTGCCGCGGACGGCTCGAACGCGCGCACGCACGCGAAGGGAACGAAGCAGCACAAGAACGCGACGGTCAGCCACAGGGCGTCGTTGATGCGCCACACGTTCTTCACTTTCGGGTTGAGCTGCTGGCTTGGCAGTTCGCGCACGAATCCTCCTTGCAAGGTCCGGAAACAGGTCGCGTCTATGATACCCCCCCCCCACGCGATGATTCACAAGTCCGAAAGGGGGAATTAACCTGCGCCACGGCAGGGCGCGCGCAGCGCGCGGCGTTTTTGGGCAGACGGCTCTTTTGCAGGCGGGCGCCCCCTGCCGCAAGCGAGAGCCCGCCGCAGGCGAACGTCCCTGCCGCAAGTGGGAGCCTCCTGCTGGCGAGCGCCCCTCCTGCAGGCGGGTACCTACTGCAGGCGAGCGCTCTTCCCGCAGGCGAGAGCCTACTGCAGGCGGGCGCCGACTTCCTTCGCGGCGGCAGCCTTGTCGAAATTGCCGCCGGTCTTCTGGGTGAGCGCGCCCATGACCTTGCCCATGTCGCGCTTCGTGGCGGCGCCCAGCTCGGCAATGGTGGCTTCGACGAGGGCCACCAGCTCGTCGCCGGACACCTGCTTCGGCAGGCACTCC
The DNA here is from genome assembly GCA_018715725.1 of Candidatus Aveggerthella excrementigallinarum. Classification (GTDB taxonomy): domain Bacteria; phylum Actinomycetota; class Coriobacteriia; order Coriobacteriales; family Eggerthellaceae; genus Aveggerthella; species Aveggerthella excrementigallinarum. Next base: position 4,507 of record DVLD01000134.1, on the reverse strand, counting down.
TCCAGGATGGCCACCTGCGCGGTCAGCAGATCCGTGCGCTCTTGGTTGGTGCCGGCTTTGATGGAGCCGTCCAGCGTTTCCTTCGTCTGCTTGATCACGCGCTTGAGCATGTCGTTGACGTCCTGCTCCGTGATCTCGCGGCGTTCGTTGACCTCGATGTTCTTCACTTCGCCGTGAACCTGGCGCAAGATGGACAAGCGCGGCTTGTCGTGCGCTTTGAGGGCTTCTTTGATGGCGTTCTGCAGTTCTGCGTAGTTCATGGATGCTCCTCTTTCGTTCGCGTGACGCGGCGCCCATCGCCCCGCCGACACAGCACCTCCATGCTAGCACGCGGGGCGCCTGGGATACCCCAGACGCCCCGTTCGCGTTCGGCGCGCTTGCGTTCGGCGCGCTCGCGCGCTGCATCTTGCCTGCGCCCCGGCGTCCGGCTGCAATCCGGCCATCAGAGCACGCCGTTTAGTATTCGAACGTGTGCTCCACCAGATCGTCGTACCAGTGCTCGTCCGGCGTCCACGTGCCGCCCTTGTTCTCGTACTCGATGTAGTGCGACACGTCGGTGTAGTCTGCGCCTTCCGCCATGGCGCCCGTCACCGCAGCGTTCACCGCAGACGTCACCTGCTCGGTGGTCAGCCCGCTCGCCGTGCCAATGGCGGCGTCCAGCTTCTCGTGGTACACGGCGCTGAATAGCGCGACGTCACGCATGTTGATGGTGGCAAGCACGTCCGCATCGTTGCCGTTCGTGTACGGGTACACGTTGTCGATCGTGTAGGTCATGCCCTCGAGCATCCACTGGGCCAGCGCCGTGGAATCAACGCCGGAGTCCGCGAGGGAGACGCCCTGGCCGCCCACCAGGTACTCGGTGCTATCGCGCATCTCCTCATCAAGCTCGCGCGCGAGCTCCTGGACCATGGCGGGATCCTGGGCGACAAGCTTGTCCAGCTCTGCCGCCGCAAGGTCGCCGACTTCCCACTCGGTGGCGTCAAGCTGCGTGGAGTCGACCCCACCGCCGTCAAGGCTCTGCCAGCCGTCCTCCTGTGAGTAAGAGTAGCTGCCGTGGTCGGCCTGGCGGCTTTCGTTGTACGCGACGCCGATGAGCGCACCGAGCGCTACCACCGCCGCCAACGTCAGCACGGAGAACGCGATGCCCACGATGCCGCAGATCTTGCCGCCCGTGGTCTTGCCGTCCTTGCCTGCTTCCTTGACGGCCGACCGCGCCAGGATGATGGCCGCGATGCCCAGGCCGATGCCGAACAGGATGGTCCAGCTGAACAGGATGGCCAGGATGCCGCACACGAGCGCGGCGATGGCCTTGCCCGACGAAGGTTGTGGTTGGCCGTAGGCGTACGGGCCCGGCTGGCCGTAGTAGCCGCCCGGCTGGACCGGGGGCACCGGCGGCACGTAGCCCGGCGGGGGCGTCTGCGCGCCCGGCTGCTGCGGCTGCGCGTACGGCTGGTACGGCTGGGCGCCCGGCTGCGGGGCGGCGCACGGCTGACCGTCGCCCGGCTGCGGGGCATCAGACTGCGGGGCACCCGGCTGCGGAGCGGCTTCGGCGGCCTGCGGCGGCGCGTACGGCTGGAAGCCTTCGGGCATGGCACCCTGGCTCGCCGAGTCTTCGGGCAGGGCGCCCTGGTTCGCCGTTTCGTCCTGAGGCTGCTGAGACTGCGTGTTCTTGGAATCGTCCATAGTGTCCTCCTCGCGCTCGCCGGATGGCTTCTTGGCCCCGAAGGTACCAGGTTTGTGCGCGCTTGTGCGGCCGAAGCCCCATCTGGCGGTAAGCCGTTAACCACGCGGTCAGCTTGTCACGCAGCCGTTACGAAACCGAGCACGTCCCCTGGTCGAACGCGAGCAGGCGGCGGTAGTGCGGGCTCTCCTGCGCCAGCTGCGCGGGCGATGCGTCCATGAGCACGTCGCCGTCTTGCTTCACGCGGCCGTCCTCAAGGAAAATGACGCGGTCCATGCCCGCGACGCCAGGCAAGTGGTGCGTGATCATGATGAGCGTCTTGTCCGCCAGCGCCTCGAGGAACGTGTCCAGCACGGCGCGCTCGGTGCGCGGGTCAAGGCCCACCGTGGGCTCGTCCAGGATGACGACCGGGGAATCCTGTAGCAGCACGCGCGCGAGCGCGATACGGTGGCGCTCGCCGCCCGAGAAGCGCAAGCCCTCTTCGTCCACCAGCGCGTCCAGGCCCTCGGGCAGGCGCGCGAGCAGCGGGCCGAGCCCCACGCGCTCGAGCACGCGGACGATCTTCTCGTCCGCGGCGTGCGAATCGCCGATGCGCAGGTTGTCGCGCAGCGTGGTGTTGAACAGGTACGTCCGCTGCTGGATGACCCCGAAATACCGCGCCGCCGCATCCCCCAAATCGGCCGTCGGCACGCCACCGAGCGTGATGCGGCCGACATCCGGGCGCAGGTCGCCGCGCACGAGCGAGGCGAACGTGCTCTTGCCCGAGCCGCTGCGGCCCAGAACGGCCACGTGCTGCCCCGGCCGAATGCGCAGGTTCAGCCCGTCAATCACGCGGCGGTCCGTGCCCGGGTACGCGAAGGAAACGCCGTCCACGCACAGCTCGAACGGCGGCGCAGGAAGGGCGGAAACGCCACCGAGCGCGCCCGCCGAGTCGGCAGGCATGGCGGCGGAAGCCCCGGACCTCCCCGCGGCCTGGCCTTCGCCGCCATCCGCGCGAGCGCCCCCCGCCGCTTCGGCGGCCAACTCTTCCTGCACGCGGCGCACGGCCGCCTCCCCGTCATCGGCGGGCAGCTCGTTCAAGCGGCGCAAGGAATCCTCGTGCGCGCGCACCTCCACCGCGGCAACGGGCAGCGGAGCGAGCGCGTCGAGCAGGGGGAAGTAGCCCAGCGCGAACGCGAGGATCCAGTTCGCCGAGCCGTCGAGCACGCCCGAGCCGTGCGGCCCGAACGCGCTGGCAGCCCACGCCACCACGACGAGCGCACCCAGCGTGAACAACGCCTGCACCGCCAGGTCGCGCACGCGATCGAACGCGTGGCCCGCCGCTTCCAGCGCGCGCAGCTCCGCCTGGACGCCCGCATGGCGCGCCAGGTAGTCGTCGGCGCGGCCGGAGAACACCCAGTCGTCCACGCCGAGCACGTTGTCGGCCAAATCGGCGTACAGGCGGCTTTTCAGCTGCTTGCGCTTCGCCTGCCGCGCGCCGTTGACCAGCAAGGACACCAGCGGCACGAGCACGACGTCCACTCCGAGCACAAGCAGCATGGCAGCGCCCGCCCACGGCGTGAGCGCGCCGAAAATCGCCACCACGATGAGCGCGAGCGCCCACGCCACCACCGTGGGGAACACCGTGCGCAGGTACAGGTTCTGGATATGGCCGATGTCCTCGGACAGCAGGCCGAGCGCGTCGCCCATGCGGCGCGCGCTGTGGAAGAACACGGCGTCGCGCTCGAGCGCGCCCCACAGCTTCAGCCGCAGCGCAGAGGTCATGCGCAGCACCCAGTCGTGGCTGGCCAGGCGCTCGAAATACTGCAGCACCGGCTTGCCTACGCCGAAGATGCGCACGAACATGAGCGGCAGGTTCAGCAGCAGGATGGACGCAGGCATGAGCGCCGAGCCGCCAATAAGGTAGCCCGACGTGAACATGAGCGCCGCCGCAAAGAACGCCGCCACGATGCCCAGGCACAGCGCCAACGCGAGCGTCTTCTTGTAGCGGCGGAAGAACGGCTTGATCCAGCGGTCGTTCTTCCAGGCGCCTGCGCGCTTTTCCTTCCTCACGAGCGCTCACCTCCTCGCACGCTCGCCACGAACCGCGCGAGCGCGCCGCTCTCGGGGGCCTCGGCACGACCGTCCTCGAGCACGATGACCTGGTCCATGGCGTCCAGCCAGTGCAGCCGGTGCGTGGCCAGGATGACGAGGCGCCCCGCCATGAGCGGCAGCATGCGCTCTTTGAGCTCCATCTCGGTCTCGATGTCGAGGTGCGCCGTGGGCTCGTCGAGCAGCCACACCACGCGCGCCGGGTCGAGCACCGCGCGCGCCAAGGCGATGCGCTGCGCCTGGCCGCCGGACAGCGCACGGGCTCCTTCGCCCACCAGCGTGTCCAGCCCGTCCGGCAGCTCGCTCACCAGGCGCTCGAGCCCCACCACGCGCACTGCCTCCTCCACGTCCGCGCTCGTAGCGTCAGGCCGGTAGAAGGTCAGGTTCTCGCGCAGCGTGGCGTGGAACAAGTACGGATTTTGCGGGATGTAGGCCACCCGCCGCCGCCAGTCGGGCAGCTCGAGGCTCGGCACCGCTTCGCCGTCCACGGCAATCGTGCCGGATGCAGGGGCGGCAAAGCCCGCGAGCACGCTCACGAGCGTGGACTTGCCCCCGCCCGACGGGCCGACGACCCCCACTTTGCGGAAGCCGCGCACGGAGAACGTCGCGTCGCGCAAGGCTTCGTGCCGCACGACCTGGCCGTCCGCAGCGCGCTCTTCGTAGGCGAACGAGACGTGGGACAGCGCCAGCTCGGCGTCCTTGCTCCAGGCGGGAACGCGCGCGGACTGGGGCTGG